>JBEGNB010000465.1:0-10719 GCA_041182785.1 Bacteroidota bacterium | reverse complement strand
ATCTCCCCGTGAATTTTCGCAGCTTACCACGTCCTTCGTCGTCTCTGAGAGCCAAGGCATCCCCCGCACGCCCTTATTCGCTTCCTATTCTCAGGCAATAATGCCTTTCTCTTAGCCTTTACGCTATCTGCTTCTTCATCTCTTCTCTTTCTCTCTGCCAGTATGTCAATGAACTCTTTATTTCAGAAGCCCTTCTAAAAGGACTTTGTAATAATCACTTCTTGTTCGTTTGGGGCTGCAAAGGTAATATCAGCAGATCCGATTAACCAAACCTTTTTTAAAAAAAATTTGAAACGAATACTGTCCAATCACCCGTCGGATAATCTGTCGGCGGCCGTTACATCCGTTTTAGCCTGCCCGCCCCAAAAATGGCCGTCAGGCTGTAAGCCAACAGGCCAATCAGGCCAAATAATATTTTTTTATTGTTTTTGTTCGGTAGTTTACTTCTTGAAGTATTCGCGAACCCAGGCCTCCATCTGGGGCTCGGTCATCTTGTCGGCAGCCTCTACCCCAAGCAGACGGGGGCCAAAATGCTTGATGTCCTCCACAGCATTCTGGAGGCCGTACTTCGCTTCCGACGGACCAAATACAATGAACTCGTCGGTATCCGCAGGAATGGCGCGAATGATCGCCTCGAAATAACGATTCTCCTCGTGATGCCGGCGCTCTTGTGCCGACCTGGCCATGTCGCCCCCTTGCGGACCGTACGCAACTCCGGACCGGGAACCACCGGTGGCCGCACTCTCCTCAATGCCGGATTTTATCTTGTTCACTATTCCGGCCGATGCATCCATCAGCCACGCATGACGCAGGTCAATCCAAATTCCAATTTGCTTTTTCATAATCAGGTGTGTTTGACACAAATGTAGCGGCCATACCCGTGCCAGACAGTGACGCCGGTCGCCTGCTGCGATGATTACCGACAATCATAGTGCACCATTTTTCATTAGTTTACCTTAATAGTGGTATCTTTGTTCCCCCAAAAAGGGAATCTGGCCCCATCAAAGGCGTTCCCGCACTTATTCTCAAACATCACATAAACCGACAACCCGGCCCTGACCAGGTTTTCCGAAGCTTATGAACGAAGATAAAAACCCGCTCGAAGAACAAAAAAACGGTATAGCACCCGCAAGCGATTATGGCGCCAGCAGTATCACTGCCCTCGAAGGGCTCGAAGCTGTGCGGAAACGCCCGGGGATGTATATCGGCAGTACCGACACTAAAGGCCTGCACCACCTGGTATGGGAGGTTGTGGACAACTCTATTGACGAACACCTCGCAGGCCACTGCTCCGATATATGGGTAACTATTCACCCGAACAACTCGATAACAGTAAAGGATAATGGTCGCGGCATCCCGACCGGCATGCACGAGAAGCTGAAAAAGTCGGCCCTTGAGGTGGTTATGACTGTGCTTCACGCCGGCGGCAAGTTCGACAAGAATACTTACAAGGTGTCTGGCGGTTTGCACGGTGTGGGTGTATCCTGCGTCAACGCACTTTCCATTCACGTGCGCGCAGAGGTACACCGCGAAGGGAAAATATTCGAACAGGAGTACAAGCAGGGCAAACCTCAGTACGATGTGCGTGTCATCGGAGATACCGATTACCGCGGCACGATTATCTCTTTCCTGCCTGATCCCGAAATCTTTGAAACCGACGAATACAAGTTCGACGTACTTGCTCACCGCCTCCGCGAACTGTCATTTCTCAACAAGGGGCTTCGACTGACACTCACCGACGAACGCGAAAAGGACGAAAACGGATTCAAAACCGAACACTTTTTCTCTGAAGGTGGCCTCAGGGAATTCGTACTCTGGATAGACGAGGCCAAACAGCGCCTCATTGAAACACCTATTTATATTACTGCCAACGAAGAAGGTGTTGACGTGGAGGTAGCCATGACCTACAACACTTCCTACTCCGAAAATGTAGTATCCTTCGTCAATAATATCAGCACCCGTGATGGTGGTACGCACGTGAGCGGCTTCCGCAGGGCGCTCACCCGCGAATTCAAGAAATACGGCGAAGACGGCGGCTTCTTCAAAAAGCTCAACTTCCCGATCTCCGGCGAAGATTTCATGGAGGGCCTCACCGCTATCGTTTCTGTAAAGGTGCCCGAACCTCAGTTCAAGGGACAAACCAAAGGAGAACTCGGCAACTCGGAGGTAACCGGTATCGTCTCCCGCTGCGTCGGCGACGCCCTCAAGCAGTTCCTAGAGGAAAATCCGAATCAGTCAAAACGTATCATTGAAAAGGTAGTACTGGCCGCCACCGCCCGCAACGCAGCCCGGAAAGCCCGCGAAATGGTGCAACGCAAAGGCGCCCTCACCGGCAGCGGCCTGCCTGGTAAACTCGCCGACTGCGCCAGCCGAAACCCGTCTGAAAGTGAAATATTCCTTGTCGAGGGTGACTCGGCCGGTGGAACGGCTAAACAGGGCCGCGATCGCCACACACAGGCTATCCTGCCTCTGAGGGGTAAAATTCTCAACGTGGAAAAGGCGCTTGAACACAAGATCTACGAAAATGAAGAGATCAAGAATATGTTCACAGCGCTCGGAGTGAGTATCCACGAAAATGATGAGGGCCAGCGCGTTCTCAACACCGAAAAACTGCGCTACCACAAGATTGTCATCATGTGCGACGCCGATATTGACGGATCTCACATCACCACGCTGATTCTGACGTTCTTCTTCCGCTATATGCGCGAACTGATAGAAAAAGGCCATATCTATATCGCCCAACCACCGCTCTATCTCGTCAAAAAAGGAAAAAACCAGCGCTATTGCTGGAACGACAAGCAGCGAAAGGAAGCCCAGCTCGATTTCTCCGGCGGACGTGAAGACGACGACTCGGTCAAAGTACAGCGATACAAGGGTCTCGGTGAAATGAATGCCGAACAACTCTGGGAAACTACCATGGATCCAAATAACCGTATCCTGAAGGTAGCCACCATTGACGACGGCGCTGAAGCCGACCGGATGTTCGCCATGCTGATGGGCGATGAGGTGCCACCGCGCCGCGCTTTCATCGAAGCCAATGCCAAATACGCCCGCATTGATGCCTGATTGGGGTATGATGCACGTATTTCTGCTCGACAACTACGACTCTTTTACGTTCAACCTGTACGATTACCTGCTGCAAACGGGGGTGAAATGCACCGTTATGCGCAATGACGCATTTCAACCGGCCGACCTCGCAAAACTCGATGTCCAGGGTATCGTTCTGTCGCCAGGACCCAAAAGGCCCGCCGACGCCGGTTGCATGATGGAACTGATTGATATGTTCCATCAGTCCGTTCCAATTCTGGGAATATGCCTCGGCCATCAGGCAATAGGTGAATATTTCGGAGCTCCCCTCGTCAAGGCCGGTGTACCCATGCACGGAAAAACAAGTCAGGTGTTCCACGGGCACCACTGGCTGTTCGAGGGCATCCCCAGCCCGTTTCAGGCCATGCGATACCATTCTCTCCTCCTGAAAACGCTTGAAAATACCCCCCTGCGATGTATCGCACATACAGATATAAATGAAATAATGGCGCTGGAACATGCATCTTTGCCGTTGCTGGGTATTCAGTATCATCCGGAATCCATTCTCACCGAACAGGGATTTACCATGATACGAAACTGGGTAGGGTATGTATCCCGCAACAGTTGATTGATTGTTTCATCCTTTTTGAAAGCTCCTGTATCATGAAAAACAAGTGGCTCTCTGTATTTTTCATCTTCGCCGCAACTAATCTGCTGGCAGTTCTCACTCAGCAAAAAATGCTGATCTGGTGCACAAAACCGGCGCTCATGCCGCTGCTGGCCATCTGGTTGTTCACCTCGGGCGCGGGCATCCCCGTACGCCTGCGCAACGGATGGCTGCTCGGACTGGCCCTCTCCACGGCCGGCGATGTTTTTCTGATGTTTGAGGGGAAGTTGTTTTTCCTGCTGGGCCTGGCCAGCTTCCTGTTCGCGCATATATCCTATATTGTAGCTGTAAACACCGGCCTGCGCGAACACCGCGGGTTTCTCCTGAAGAATCCTGTCTGGATTCCGGTTCTCATGCTGTATCCGCTTAAACTCCTTTCGTGGCTGTGGCCGGGTATCTCCGCAGATATGGGTATCCCCGTGACTGTTTATGCACTCGTTATCACCACGATGGCCATGAGCGTACTAAACCTGAGAAAGCATATAGCTGAAGGAGCTTTTTCCACACTGATGAGCGGAGCGCTGCTATTCGTGCTTTCAGACAGTGTGCTAGCCGCCCGCCTGTTCGGCCACAGTTTTGAAGGCGCTCCATTCGTGGTTATGGCCACCTACCTGGCCGGCCAGTATTTGCTGGCGAATGGTATCGTACGCCTTTTTCACCATAAAAACGCGGAGGCGCGGGGTTAATTACCTCCGCGCCTCCGGGCTTGTCAATATTTCCTGATTTTGATGTTTTTGTACCAAACCGGATCCCCGTGATCCTGCAGGGCTATTTTCCCTTTTTGTGACATACCAAAAGCGGGTGCCGGTATTTTGGGAAACTTGCTGCCCGCAATCAGGTCGAGCCACTCCCTGGTGGGCTTCCCGTTGCGGAACATCTGCAGCTCCACCACTTTCCGGTTGTTCAGCCAGTGCTCCACTTTCCCGTTCCGGAATCGCAGCAATACGTGATTCCACTCTCCTGCGGGTTTAACGGTCGGGTATTTGCACTCAATCATATCGTACAGATCACCCGCCCGGTGCTTGGGGAATTTGGAGTCGGGGTGACAGGAGTTGTCGAGCACCTGCATCTCGGGACCAGTCATCCAGACATACCCGTATTTGGACGGATCTTCCACCACATTATATATGATACCCGAGTTGCCACAGGCACCTATTTTCCAGTCCAGCTGAAGCTCATAATCACCAAAGGCCTCGTTAGTGACAATATCTCCACCATCGGCGTTCGGTGACGCCTCCAGGTGAATGGCATTGTCATTAATTACCCAGGCTTTCCCGATTGTTTCCTTGCCGTATTTATGCCAGCCATTCAGGGTTTGTCCGTCGAACAGGAGCTCCCACCCATCGCGTTTCTCTTTTTCAGAAAGCGTATTGTCGGGTACGGGCTGCACAGGCGCAGGTGCAACACCTGCAACACCCGGATTGTCAGCAGGAATACTGTTCAGGGTGTACCACCCCTCTGTCGTCCAGATTTCATGATCCAAATCGGAGAGCGGGATATTTCTCAGCCGGATATGTACCACATGTTGCGGCTTCAGACCCGGTACTTCCAGAAATACTTTCATCCTGTCGGCCGAAACAGTAGCCGATTTAACCGGCATCTGCGTCAGATCCATCTTGGGACCGCCGTACTGCGGTGTGGGCTTGTACCACCACTGCTCTACCTGAAATTGCGCCGGATCCCAGCCGTCACCTTCGCGCAGCGGCTCGGTAAACTCAATCTCCATGCCGTTTGTTTTGGCGCGTATAGCCAGCATTTCAAAGGCTGACTGTCCGTTGTATTTCATTCGCTGCAGTCCGTACCAGAGTTTATTCGCCTGGCTCCAGTTGCCCGGATTGCCAATCATACCTATATAAAGAGCGCCGTCGGGTCCCCAGGCCAGACGGTGGGTACCACCCTCAAGTCCCTGTGTGAACCGGAAAACGCACCCCTGATAGTCGCCGTTTACTTTTTCCACGAACACGCGCTGGAGGCCGCCGTAGCACACATCGCCGTGAATCAACTGATTTTTGTACGGTCCGTCGTTAATGACCGCCGGCTGTGTGGGCGAGTTGCCTATCTCGTCCTGCGGAAGCCAGACCACTGGCTGCGTAATGGGCAGCTGGGCCACTGCAGCACTGTCAACCGAGTACGAATTGTAAAATGCACCAGGCTTTACATGCAATATCTTGGACGACGGAAGCCAGTCGCCCTGGTTATCGGCGATAAATACCTCTCCATCGGGACCAATACCCACACCATCGGGTGTGCGCAGGCCGCGCGCTACGAATTCCACGCTGCCATCCTGCACACTGATTTTCACGGCCTTGCCCCGATCCGTTATCTGCGGCCGCGTGCTGGCGCCGCCCGGATTGATTGCCGTTGCCAGTGCGGCATAGAAATATCCGTCTTTGTAGGCCAGGCCGAAAGCAAACTCGTGGAAATTGGCAGAGGCGAGCCAGCCCTTGGCGAAACACTGGTACTCGTCAATGATATCGTCGTTATTGGTATCCACGAGTCTGGTCAGCTCCTGTTTCTGCAACACATAAATAGTACCATCCACCACTTTCAGGCCGAGCGGCTCGGCAAGTCCCTGAGCAATCCTTTTTACCTTGATCTTTTTGGGGTCTCCGCTACTCACATTGCTCAGTACATAAACGGCTCCCAGTGCATCCCAGGTGGAAACGACCAGGCGTCCATCGGGCAGGAAATCCATACCAGCCACCTTGGGCAGAAACTCCTCCGGTCGCGCCTGAGTCAGATCGAATGAGGGGTGTACTTCCGACAGGGGGGCTCCATCGCCCGGGATCGCAGTGGATGCTCCCGACATGGTGACCAGCCCTTCCTCCCCTTTCATCTTTTTGTGGAAAAAGTTGTTTTCCGGGATGGTTACAAAGCTGTTGGCACCATGGCGAATCCATTTCAGCGAAATACCGCGGCCACCGCCACCCTGGAAGTATTCAATATTGATCGGATGATATCCAGCGCGGAGCGCCACTTCAGCCTCCCTGGGTTCCATACCGTGCGGGCCATCATGCTCTATGAGCGTCCGGCCGTCAATGGAAAGTTTGCTGCCGTCATCGCTCGACAACTGGAATACAATATTGTCGTCCTTGTCGAGAAAGATATATCCCTCGGCGTGAAGACCGAAGTTGTCCTTCAAATCGCCAAAATCCTGTCCTGAGGCCTCTACTTTGGCTGCCACCGCATTCATGGCAGGTGGGGCAGCCGAATTGATATCAGCCAGGCGGCTCAGCGGCTTGTCAGACACCCACAAGTTGACCAGAAGCCCCGGAGCCAGATCCTGATCCTTCACTACGACGTCGGATTTAAGCCACTGGTTGTCAGGAATATCGGCCAGTTGCTTCGAAGGGCCACCACCTTCGCCGTTATCCTCACCTTCATCGAGAGAGAGAACATAAGCGATGATGGATTTGGCATCGTCGGGCTGCAGGTCGGGGTGAGCGCTCATGGCAGCAAGCCCCCATACACCGGAACCACCCTTTATGACCTTTTGGGCGAGCATTTCCACATTTTCGGGGGTATTCTTGTAGCGCTCGGCAATTTGCTTGTAACCCGGTCCAACCGTTTGTACCTCCGGGTTATGGCAGGTGCGGCAGTCGCTCTTGGCAATGAGTTTTTCGCCGGCACTCATGTTTCCGGAGGCTTCACCCTCTGCTTCGGCCGCCCGCTCTGCATCAAACGGATTTGGAAGAAGGGGTTGTTTCACAAACATCGTCGTGAGGGTTGTTTCACCCTTGCTGTTGAGTGTGAGCGTCCCATCAACAGACACAGCGGAAACACCGGCATCATTGGCAAGCGGTACAATATCGCCCTGTGATTTCCAGGTGCCGTCAGTCTGCACATTACTCAGTCCGACAATGGAGGCCGCATTGCTTTTCAGCTCGATTACGGCATCAGCAGGTGCATTTTCCACACTGAAGCGACGTTCAAAGCCGGGTTGTCCGTCATTATTTACGAAGGAGGGGCGCTCATTGATACGGATACGCTGGCCGCTGGCGAGTACCAGATCATACATAATTTCCGCTTCCCCGCTCTTCAGATAGCGGTGACCCTTGTAATCGGTACGCGGGTTCTCCGTTTTTCCACCTGTGGTTACCAGCCACGGCCGCCTGTATTTATTTTCAAACCAGGATGCCCCAACACTCATCGGTTGTGGCCCGTGCCGCATATTGTAAACGGCACCCGTGAAGTCAACACTTCCTGCCCAGGCCTTGTACAGAGAGCAGGAGTCGGTGGAATAGGAAACCCAGAGCTTGTCGTTCAGGGCGAAGGTAACCATGCGGGGCTGCTTGTCGAGCACCGAACGGAATACCCAGGGGTCGTTCGGGCGTACAATCTTCTCCCCGCCGGAACGCGAGGCGAAGTACCAGATGCCCAGCAGCAGGGCAATCAGGGCAATAAAGATGTTGCGGGTTCTCATGTCAGAAAGTAGTACAAAGATGTTTCGTAAAACAAAAACCATTACTGCTGTGCAGCAGCAATAATTTGAACGGCGCCACCGGGAATATCCCAAACGGAATTGGCGCGGCTAAGGTAACATGAGAATGCACAGGGTAAAACCTGCAGGAATAAATTGTTTCTGTTTTTGGACAGAAGTTTGTTAAAGTGCCTCCAATATATTCCTTTCTATGCGCGATTCGGGATCGTCGGATGTATCTCTGACAAATGCGCGGCCCGTTACCTTTTCGTACAGTTCTATGTAACGCTCCGATATCTCGTTCACGAACTCGTCGGGCATGACGGGCATCTGCTGGCCTTCCTTTCCCTGAAAGCCGTTAGCCATCAGCCACTCGCGCACGAACTCCTTGCTGAGCTGCTTCTGGCGCTCGCCGCGGGCCTGCCGTTCGGCATATCCCTCTGCGTAAAAGTACCTCGAACTGTCCGGGGTGTGTATCTCGTCCATGAGCACAACTTTCCCGTCGAGCTTCCCGAATTCGTACTTGGTATCCACCAGAATGAGCCCCTGTGCAGCCGCCATTTCTGTTCCGCGCTGGAAAAGTGCCCGGGTATATGCCTCCATCTGAATATAATCCTCTTCGGAAACCAGTCCGCGGGCAAGAATTTCCGCTCTGGAGATATCCTCATCATGCCCCTCTTCTGCCTTGGTAGTAGGCGTAATAATCGGTTCCGGGAAACGATCGTTCTCTTTCATTCCCTCCGGTAAAGTAACACCACACAGTTCGCGCAGGCCCGCCGCATACGTGCGCGCGGCGTGACCCGCCAGGTAACCGCGGATGACCATTTCAACCCGCACAGGCTCGCAGCGATACCCGATGGCCACATTGGGGTCGGGACTGGAGACGAGCCAGTTCGGACAGATGTCTCTGGTGGCATTCAGGAAATAGGCTGCCATCTGATTCAGTACGGCCCCCTTGAACGGAATGGCGCGCGGCAAAATATGGTCAAAGGCAGAAATACGGTCAGATGCCACCATAACGAGGCGATTTCCGACAGAATAAACGTCGCGGACCTTGCCGCGATAGAAGGCCGTCTGGCCCGGAAGGCTGAACTTTGTTTCACGAAGTGCTTTCATAACGCAAAGGTCTGATTTCTTCCATTGTTTTCAGTACCTTTGCTCCGTATTTCCATACTTTCAGAATGAGCGACTCAATTCAGCACGAGTGTGGCATCGCGATCATACGCCTGCGCAAACCCCTCGAATACTACCACAAGAAGTACGGCACTGCATTCTACGGAATACAGAGACTGCAGTTGCTGATGCAGAAAATGCGCAACAGGGGGCAGGATGGCGCCGGTATCGCGACAATCAAGCTCAACCCGCAGCCCGGTACGCGCTACATCAGCCGCAAAAGAAGCAACGCGCCCAACTATCTGGCAGATCTCTTTGAAATGGTGTGGTCGCGCCTGAATGCCGTTACCCCCGAACAACTCAAC
Organism: Bacteroidota bacterium; assembly: GCA_041182785.1. Taxonomy (GTDB): domain Bacteria; phylum Bacteroidota; class Bacteroidia; order Chitinophagales; family Saprospiraceae; genus M3007. Next base: position 1,127 of record JBEGNB010000465.1, on the reverse strand, counting down.
GATCCGGTCTGGCTCCGCGCCAATATGCCCTACACCGGTGAGGTACTCATGGGCCACCTTAGGTACGGGACGCACGGCGATAACAGCATCGAACGCGTGCATCCCTTTCACCGACAGAATAACTGGATTAACAGAAACCTGCTTCTGGCCGGCAATTTCAATATGACCAACGTGGACGAGCTCTTTCAGGAACTCGTCGAACTCGGTCAGTATCCCAAAGAAAAAAGCGACACCGTTACGGTTCTGGAAAAAATCGGGCACTTTCTCGATGATGAAGTGCAGCGACTGCATACCTGGTTCAAGCCGGAGGGAATGACCAATCAGGCCATTAACCAGCTCATCTTCGAAAATCTCGATGTACAGCGACTGCTCCGCCGTGCCTGCAAAAAATTCGACGGCGGATATGTGCTTGGCGGCATGATCGGCCATGGCGACGCATTCCTCATGCGCGACCCCAACGGCATCAGACCAGCATACTGGTACGCTGACGACGAAATAATTGTAGGCGCGTCCGAACGCCCCGCTATCCAGTCGGTCTTCAATGTGCCCTTCAAAGATGTGCGCGAACTCAAACCCGGCCACGCGCTCATCATCAAATACAATAACAAGTACGAGGAACTGCCATTTACCGAGCCCAGGGAACTAAAAGCCTGCTCCTTCGAGCGTATCTACTTCAGCCGCGGTAACGACCGGGAAATTTATCAGGAACGCAAGAAACTGGGCGAACAACTCGCTCACCCGGTACTCGAGGCCGTGAATTTTGACTTCAAAAATTCTGTCTTTTCATTTATTCCCAATACGGCCGAAGCAGCTTTTTACGGACTGATGGAAGGCCTCGACAAAGAACTGGATAAATGGAAACACGAGCAGATTATGGGACTTAAAGGTAAAATTACCCCCGAAAAAGTGTCCCAGATCCTCGCTGTCCATACCCGAAACGAGAAGCTCGTACACAAAGACGATAAACAACGCACATTCATCGCCGATAAAAAAGTGCGCAACAACATGGTCAACCATGTGTATGACGTCACGTACGGTATCTGCCAGGATGATAAAGATACGCTGGTGTTACTCGACGATTCTATTGTGCGCGGTACTACCCTGCGCGACAGTATAGTCAGTATCAC
>JBEGNB010000464.1:0-5446 GCA_041182785.1 Bacteroidota bacterium | reverse complement strand
GAGCCGCCACTAAAAAAGGCATAATTACCCTCAAACCGGCATTCCCTGATATCATCGGGCCGGTCCAGCCAACTGCCGCCGGAACGGTAAATACCACCCCCGGAACTGTTTGTACTCCGGTTCCCGATGAACTCGCAACGATCAAAAACCGGTGCTACAGAGCCACTACCTGACCCGTTCGCATACACTGCGCCACCCGGGCCCGCAGCGGTATTCCGCTCAAATACACAATGTCGTATTGTAGGATACCCCGTCCCGTCCTTTGCCATGATGTACATGGCAGCACCCGAATTTCCAGCCTCCCCGAAGTTCACATTGAAATTGTCGGCCACTGCATCCCGGAAGATCAAACCTTCTATCAGTGTACCGGTATCCGGATACGCCAGATATAACAAATTGTACGAGTTGTCCGTGCTGTCGCCCGGTACACCAATGTCGCCACTCAGGATCGTCGGGTTCGCCTGGGGGTCTCTTTCTTCCGGAAAAAATTCATTTCCGGAAAAACCGCCGTACAGCCGAACCCCGGACGGCAGCTGAAAGCGGGCACTCCGGTCTCCGTTTTCAGCGGGAAAATACGTTCCCCGTGCCACCCAGATCTCGTCCCCGCTATCGGATATAGACAGCGCATCGTGCAGATTCCGGTATGCGTCACTCCAACTCTGACCGTTGTTCAGACCCGATGACTGCCAGTCAACATAATAGCGCGTATTCTGACTATGACATACAGCAGTATAAAGGAAAAATATAATCGTTGTCCTGAGCATATTTTTTCGATTTTGAAGTTAATAAAGGGTTGTTTCCGGACGTTCGGGCCTTTAAATATTTCCGGAGGTCCGGAAACAACAGTTTTATTTGAAATGTTCCTGTTTCAAATAAAACAGAATCAATCCCTGACAAGTCTCAGCGTTTTGCTGCCCAGGCAAGTGTCGAACTGTACAAAATATACGCCGGAAGGCAGTGACGGTACGTCTTTGAAACTGTAATAACCCGTTTCCAGATACCTGGCGTCAGACCATTGAACACGTCCGTACAAGTCAGAGATAACTATTCTGCAGGCAGAAGGCCGGGGCAGCGACAGCTCCAGTCTGAAATGACTGCTGGCAGGATTTGGATAAATACCAGCCTCCCACTGTTCAGGTTGCACGGATGCTCTTTGAAGCACCGGTTTTATCAGTGGTGTTGATACCTGTTGAAATACAAAGTCAGAAGATGTTCCTTCAGAATCAAATGCAACTGAAGATATGCTTTCTGTTGACAGTTGAATATCGGGATCAGTAAAATCAGACAAAGAATTAAACTGGAGGTAAAACAGGGGGGTGCCGGCAGGAAACTGCCGGTTTATCCCCGTGCCGTCATACCAAAGTACCCTTACCTCTCCAGGTTCCGAATCATGCCAGTCTCTACCCTGATACTCCTGCAGTTCATCCGGCCAGCGAACTCCGGTCAGGAGAAAGCGAGAGGTATCGTATCGAAGTGATAACTGCCACGCTACCCTGTTAAATTCCTCGACTGCGAATATCGGCACTTCAATTTGTGAGGCTTTTGCTGCAAGCCCATTTTGTCCTGCAGAGACAAGTACACTATGTGCTGACTGTCCGGGGCGAAATGTGGCAGTTCCATTTACGTCGCCTACTTTAATGCCGTAAAATGATACCTCATTCGTGGGAGGAGGAATGGTAAAACCAATTTTTTCGGGAATGGTGTCTTGAAACGGATTGTCGGGATTTGTGAAAACGAAACTGCGGGGAACAAATCTCCATGAAGTGTTATTGGGCAAGTTACCATAAATTCCAAGTATGAGCTTTCTGAGTTCGACAACGTCTGAAGTTAATACAGCGCCTGACCTGTTGGCATCTGCGGCGATCATTTTGTAGGGCGAGCCGAGTGGTTCAATTCCAAGTATATGCCTGGAAATCAATACCAGATCATAGGTAGTAACACCGTTTAAAGGGTTATCATCTTTATATGGAGTAAAAGTCAGTGTATCCGCCAGACAGGGACATATTGTTTCACTGTCGTAATCCTCTGCTATACCAGACATAAAACAGCCGCCGGGATTAATGATTGAATAATCAATTTCTTTCATGCGGTTGCCATTGAATACACTGTACTCAAACAGCAAACTGCGCGTGCAGATATCGTCACTGCCGATGTTACTTTTAATTGAAGAACTGATTGAGGGGAGGCAAAAAGTATTTGTTCCGACCTTTCGAAGTGTGGCATCAATGATCTGTACTGATCTGATACAAAAATTCTGTCCCTGAAGTGCCAGTCGAAAAAAGTGAATAATACCTGTGGCCGGATTAAGATCAACATTTCTGCTGCCGTCAATTGACAAATCAACACGGGTATGTGTACTGTCCATACTGGCGGCTGCTGTACAAAAAGCCATATTGGAGCAGTAGGTGGAGAAACATCCGGCTGTGTTCAGGTTTAACAATCCGGAATGCTCAATTAACAGGCTGACATAAACATCATCATAAGATACCGGGCTGCCGTTGTCTTCTATAAAAACATCCAGAAAGGCATCGTTGCATGCAATAAATGCCGGAAGGTTGCTTGTAGCTTCGGCAATACTTATTTTGGTTGAAGAACATTTGTCAGGGCAGGTGCCCAAATTCCAGGAAATGGTATCAGGCTGGCCCGCACGGGGTTTACAACAGGTGCCGGAAAGCCTGATTCGTCTGAATTCGGTTATGGACAAATCAATTTTCGCACAATCAGACTCCAGTTCCGGGCCATTGGCAACTACATAGAATAAAGTATTTCCCGGAACAGGCAGGGTTGACTGGGAAACCGACAACTGTAAACTCCCTGTGTTGGCATATATCCTGCGAAACTTTGCAGTGTCAGGAAGGTCTTTGTAATAAAGTATGTCATTTACCGGAATTTTACCTCCTTCGATGAATATTTCAGCCATCTTCTGTTGGGTGTGCAACTTTAGCAGCACATCCATTTCCTCGAGATTATACAGGGTGGGTGCCATGTCGGTTGAAGTTACTATCACAGGAATTCTTTTCCTTTTGGGGTGCCCAGCTACGGGATCATTCACAGCGTTTCCAATGCGAACCATCAGACTACTGGCACAATCGGCTGGTGTTTCAATTTGCTTGGTTGCCAGTATATTATTACAGTAAAATATACTGCCATTACACAGAATCCCCGGAGTTGCGGGCAGAACGAAACTGAATGCTATCCCGCCCAGCGTTACCTGCTCGCCGGGAAACGGATCAACTGCAATGACAAAGAGTAATTTCCTGTTACTCTGTAAAATCCAGTTGACATTCAGATCATTATTATCCATGACATGATAACTGAAGCTGCCATCAGCGTCAAGACTCAGTGTGGGGCTTGCCGGATCATTTGGATTATTAATATCAGGTGGAGAACACTGAAGTGAGCTGACCGGATTCAGTTGTGACAAGACCTTGCTTGTTGCGAGCAGATTTGGTGACGCAACAAGTTGGCCCGTAACTGATATTTGTTTGAAACTCACACTTGAGTTCCCCCCCGTGCCGGCTGCTTTGAGATAAAAGTAGAAATAAACGGGGGAGCACTTGTCTCCGTCCATACAGCCTTGAGGCATTGAACCTTGAGGCTGTGGAACTTCGCAAACCTCAATAGATAACTGGTTGCACATGGAGGATTGCGCAGAGAGCCATCCTGCACCCAGGATGGAGAGAACGGAAAACAAAATTGTTCTTCGGAAAATGGTAGTTTTGAAACACATACGAAAATAATTTACGTTAAAATAAATTCTCAGGGACAAAAGAATACGGCCGCCTGCAACAAATTTATACTTGCCAGATGACTACCTGACAAAAACTGCATATCTTACAAAGTAAAAAAAGGCATATAAACGGTGTTTTCATTTGTTCAAACTGAGTTGCTGCAAAGATAAAAATGTATTTGTCTTTTTTACAGTTTTCTGAAAGTGGGACAATAATGTCAACCGTGAGACGGTCCAAAATTATGTATCAGATGAACATACTCACACCTCCCCGTTCTTACCTAACCTGACATTCGCGTTGGCATTATTTCGAAACTGTCCAGACAGACCTGACCACTTCACAAGTGTGTGCTCTGGATTATCGCGCCGGTATCATACCTTTGGTCTGCTCTCAGTCGGAGGTCGCCCAAAAATCCATCGCTCTGCGGTGGAATAAAGTTCTAAACCAAAGCATCTCCGGGAAGATTTCTCCTGCCTGTTCGTGCATACGCGCTGTGTGGGAAATTTTATTTGCTGAGGGTAAAATATTACTACAAAACCAAAAAAATCTCCCCCCCGGTTACCCCTGAGAGAGGCTAATCTGCCCATCTTTCGACTGGCAGACTTCCAAATAACAGCAGGATTTGTCTTCTTTTCAATTTTGCCCGGAAAAAGCCCCGAAAACCACTACAAAATGGAGGAGAAAATGTGGTTTTCGCCGGCATTTTTACTCGACAAGCCTGAAACTGCTGGGAAATTGCTTCGATTTCTCTATGATTTTGTGCTCCAGCATACTCACAATGTAGGAGCGCGCTGTTCGGTCACGCACAGCAAAGGCCTCCATCAGCGCCGCCTGTAGCTGTTTGGTGTGGACGATTGCACCTCCCTTGAATATTTCAACGGCAGCAGTCTTGAGATCGCTGATTTTACGTTGCTGAGAATCCTCTTTGCTGCGTTCTCCGAGATACACATGCCGGCCTTCTGTCTTGCTCCATCCAAACTGGGTCATGGGTACATCAAGCGGTGATCCATCTCTGACCTTCAGCGCTTTCACTACACTGACATTCTGGTCTTCCTCCCGTTCAATGAGAAGGATCCCCGCAGCTTTTCTTTGCACTTCCGAGCCCAGGTGCCCGCGCAACTTCAATCCGGAAGGTGCAAGGTGAACCACGCATACAATCAGGGTATTGTAGATAGCTGCCATCCGGAAAAGCTCTTCAATCAGGTGCACTGAAGACTCCTCATCGTTTACGCCACTCAGCAGGTCAGCAATGCCGTCAATGATCACCAGGTGTATGCCACCGTACTGGTAGTAGAATCTGTCCATAGATTCCAGTATCATGTTGATTCGCTCACTGCGGGATATGCCCACCAGACAGTAAGCCCTGAACCACGCCGGCGGTTTTTCCAGCGAGCTTCGCCGGGTGATATAGGTCAGATTCTTGTACAACTGGTATTCCGACTGTTCCGTGTCGAACAGTAAAACGGCAAATTCGCGTATGTTTTCGCGCACAGCAGCTCCCAGTGTGTCTATTTCTATTCCGTCGGGTTTGATGGCCCCGGAAATGATACCTCCCAGGTAATTCGTTTTACCACTCCCCTCGCTACCAGTCACACACACAATATTTCCGGGGCTTCCAATTGTCACGTTGTTGATCGTCAGCAAGGGATCGGGCTCATCGGGAGGATGATCAAAATCAATTTCGCAGATACGCATGGTCGCTATTGTGTCCTCGT
>JBEGNB010000463.1:0-7290 GCA_041182785.1 Bacteroidota bacterium | reverse complement strand
GACGGCAGATCATATCAATGAAGTGTCGCTTGAGCAGGGTACTGAATTTTCCTCCGGAGTCAATCAATCGGGAACGTCTTCCGTTTATATCAGTAAAGAGAGTCTGATTTTAAACAGCATGGCTGTTGAGTCATTCCGCACGGTTTTTATAAGCAAGAACCGCAAGCTGATGACCAACAGTTCATACCGTATTGTAACGGGTATCTATTCGGCTCCTGTCTCGAATTCAGGAGATGGACATGGAAGACCATTCAGCCTGGATGAAACCAGCTGGCCGGTTTTGGGGGAGGAACAACTGGACAAGGATGAATCTGGCCGCAATATGTCCGACTCGGAAACAGGATTCATCATTTCATCTCCGATTCTGTTGATGAAAGAGGGGCGGAGAGATATTACTGTTACGTACCGTATTTCAGAAAAAAGTATGGGGTTGCTGTTGTTCCTGCTGGACGATGTGGCGGCCAACCTGTCTATGACCCGACCCCAGGCCGCTGCAAAAATGTTCATGGACGCATTTATACTCAGCTGCACTGGTGAAAATGGCTGGATTCCACTGACAAGGTGGTCGCTGAGCGATGCCGACCAGTGGGAGCTGCAGGGCGGATTCAGCTTCCGGATAACATTAACGGAAGAAGATCCTGCCATAACGGGAAGTAAACGCCATATACACGGATTCCCGGATGATACCGGCTGGCCGCTTTTCAAAACACTCCTGAATCCGGACAGTGATTACTATCTGTACACGTTTTGCCAGATTCTGGACGTATTGTCGGTACAGATAGATGTAAATGTTACAGGGTTAAAATCGCTGACTTTTTACAACCAGACCGGCCTGCTCGATGGCAGTCTGCCCTTCCAGCCGTTCGGATCCATACCAGCCAAAAATACATACCTGATGATTGGAAGTGCAGAGTTGTTTGTAAAACGACTCACAGCCCTGAACTTTCTGTTCAAGTGGAATAATTTGCCCGAACTGGAGGGCGGTTTTTCAGCCTATTTCAGGGAGTATAACATGGATCTGAATAACGACAGCTTTGAAGTCCGGCTCAGTGCGCTGAGCAACGGGTCATTCAATCCGCAGGATTCATTGCTTCAGCCCGCCTTTCGTCTTTTTGAATCGGAGAATCAACAAGGCCGGCTTTCCAATGTCACCACTTTTCAGGTTCAGGAGTTGCAGTCGTTACAGGTTTCCCCGGACTACCGGATGAAAAATCTTCCCGGGTATTCAAATGATGTACGCTCCGGGTACTTCCGGTTTATGCTTGACAAGCCTGCTTTCGGATTCGGACATTCTGACTACAACAGATTGTTCTCCGCATCCATGATGAGCCAGAAGCCTCCCGGCTTTTTCAGCAGGTTGTTCGGAATTGGAAAAACCCGCCCGCCATCCATCCCCAGAGAGCCTTTTGTCCCGGTATTGAACAGTGTCAGTGCTGATTATTCGGCGAGAACGATTTTGAATCTGACTTCTTCCAGATCGGGCGAAAATGATACAGGTGCAAATGAAAAAATATATACCCTCTATCCTTTTGGCTACAGAGAGGTGTTTGCAGCAGGACGTTCCGAATCGGGCTATTTGTTCCCCGATTTTGAACACGATGCCTATCTGTATATGGGTTTGAAGGAAGTCCTTCCTGGAAGACTGGTTTCCATGTTTCTGGATATAAGGGAGGGACGCCTCGGCCAGAACTATCGCGATCTTGAGCTTTCGTGGAGCTACCTCAGAAAAAATAACTGGGAGGCGATGCCGGAAGGGATGATACAGTCTGACAGCACCAGAAATTTCAGTACATCCGGTATTATCAGGTTCGTGATTCCGCATGACATAGAAAAGGGAAACACCATTATGCCCGCCGATTTGTACTGGATCCGGGTGGCTGCAAAAGGAGATCTTTCCATTGCAGGCAGGATAAATACCATTGGATTCAATGCGATTGAAGTGGAATGGGAGATTAATGAGGATATACACCATTTTGCTTTTCTCAGCAGCCAGCCACCGGTTTCCGGATTATCCAGGGGGATTCCCGAGATTCAGGATGTAAAGCAGATGACACCTTACTACGGTGGAAGGGAGAAAGAAAGTGTCCATGAATACCTGACTCGCGTAAGCGAACGACTGAGGCACAAAAACAGGGGAATTAACTCCTGGGATATCGAGCGGTTACTTATACAGGAGTTTGATTTCCTCCGTCGCGTAAAGTGCTTTACACAGATGGAATACCCCCAACTGGAGTCAGGGCATATCAGAATCGTTGTTATCCCCGAGGTAAAGGCAGGCGAAACAGAACCAGTGGCAGCTTTTCATCAGATCAGAAAAATGGAAGATTATCTGATGGCAAAAATCAGTCCGTTTCTGCGGCCTGAAATCATCAATCCTGTTTATGACAAACTGAAAATAACCTGTTCTCTTACCCTGAAAAAGGAATATGATACCGACAAGGGCAAGTACTTGCAGCAATTGCACCGGGATATACTTTACTTCCTTTGTCCGTGGCTGATAAAAGACTCTGCTGATGCATTCATACAGTTTGGTGGGATGATTTCCAGAAATGACGTACTCACGTTTATCAGAGAGCGAGTATATGTGGCAAAGGTCACCAGGTTTTCACTGCGCCGCATATCAGGCAATCCGGATGAGGGGTATTCGCTTCAGGATACGGCCCTGCAACAACAAAAAGACGGTGTTTTGATGGCCAGCACGCCGTGGTCCGTGTTTTCACCAGTGGACCAGCATGACATCGAAATACTGGCAAATGAATCATATATTGCAGCCGAACCCGCTGCTATTGATGGTATGCGTCTTGGTACAGACTTCGTTATTCTCGGTGATGAAAATAATCAACCGGCTTCAGAACCGGAAAATCAGGAGACCGATAGTGATGAGTGGTTCATCAATCCTAAAGTATGAGACCAGAAAAATTCGTGGCTTATGAAAAAACTCTGGAATAGAGAATCATTAAAAAACTTCTTCAGGAAGGGACAATCCCCGACTGAAATGCATTTTGCATATCTGATTGATTCACAGGTAAACAAGATTGACGACGGTTTTTCAAAAACGGAGGAAGAAGGACTCAAGCTTGTTCCTTCGGGCGCCGAAACTACCGTCATGAGTATCTACAAAAGCAACGTGGATAATCTTCCTGAATGGCAATTGAATATAGGCAGGGAACCCGGCAAGGGGAGGCTCAGCTTTGACTCCGTCAGGCCTGATCCCAATGGAAAACTGGTCAGAGAGAGTAAAATGGTGCTGACTGAAAGCCGTGGAGTAGGTATCGGAACCTCAGCTCCGCGCACTTCACTGGAAGTGAACGGTACAGCTGCGTTTCACACCCGGATTGGAACATATCGTCTTGGAGAGGCCGACGCAGATGGCACCTGGCAACCGATAATCTCCGGTTTGAATGGCCCCTCCGGCTTTGAAGTGGTGGCGAGAGTGGATGGAGGTGTCGGACGCGGCAAATACGCAGTCACGCACGCTATCGCGCTGGGTACCTTCGGCGGAGGGAAGAATACAATCCGGCAAACCAAATCCTATTATGGCCCCTTCTGGAACAGAATTGATCTCAGGTGGAAATCAGAGGGTATTCAATACAGTCTTGAAATCAGAACATTCCAGCATTATGGACTTAAACCGGATGGTACTGCGTACAGAATCCGTTATCACATCAGCGCGCTTTTGGATGAAACGGTTTTTAAATGACGAAAAATGCCAGAAACGGTTAATATTTCAAATCAAAAATCTCCATACAGGGCTATGGATTATGCCGCCCTCAGAAAAGAGGGTATAGAGTATCTGCAAAAATACTCCGGAGCGCTGTGGACAGACTATAACCACCATGATCCCGGGGTAACTATATTTGAATATCTGTGTTTCGCTATTACGGATCTGGCGTACAGATGCAATTTTAATATCAGCGATCTTCTTTATTCATCGGAAAACAACAGACAGGAGCAGCCCTCAAATGCTTTTTTCCCACCACACGAAATTCTGACCTGCGCACCCGTTACGATAACAGATATCAAGAGTCTCATGCTGGATCATTTCAAGGATGTACTCGATGATATATGGATAACTCCCGTTTCCGACCGTAATTCCATAAGAGGCCTGTACGATTTTAAACTCAGGCTCAAAGATTATTTGAGCAGGGATGAAGCGGATCTGGTCATTGACAGAGTGCAGCGGGTTTATCTTCAAAACAGAGCTCTCGGCGAAGATATTCACAGTATTTCTGTCCTCGACAAGCGGGTACTGTCTGTTAAAGCTATAATTGAAATATCTCCGGAAGTATCGCCGACCCAGGTGCTGAGTACAATACTCCGGAACCTTGAAAAATGCCTGACGCCTTCCCTGCAAATCAAAAGCTACGGGGAAATGGTGGCTTCGGGTACTCCGCAGGATGAACTGTTTGATGGCCCGCCCCCTGTAAACGGCTTCATTGTTCGTACAGCTTTCAGCTCTCCCTATGAAATCGTTCATCTTTCGGTATTGCGAGATGCTGTCAGTGAGACAAACGGGGTAACAGGGATTCGGGATATGACCTTCATGATAGATGATATAACTGTTTTTTCCGAGGAGGTTATACTTGATGACAATACCTGTCTGGTATTATCGCCCCTTAATGCGCTTCCCGGTAGCCATCAGATTACTTTTATTCGAAATGATCAGGAAGTTGCTGCGGAGCTTAACGTAGCCAATCAGATGTGGCAGGCTGCTGTTGCCAGAGATGACCAGCAATTACAGAGCAAAAAGTACCATCCTGAAGACCAGCCTGTCAGCCGAAAACGGCTTGAAGACATAGCAGCATATCATTCCATTCAGCAACTGTTCCCGGTTGTTTATGGTATCACTTCGTTTGGAACCTCGGGCGCCTCTGTGCCGCGTGTGCAGGCGCAGGCGCGGCAACTGAAAGGTTATCTGGCGATTTTCGAAATACTGCTCGCATCTTCCCTGAAACAGGTTTCCCGTCTCAGACACCTGTTCCGGGTGCAACACCCTTATCAGGAGCTCTCGGAAGCCGAAACAGATGTTGCCTATACCACCCAGTTCCCGTTTGATATCCCTGATATTGACCCGCTCCTCAGGGCGGGGACCGAAGAAACCCGCAGAACTGAAACGGAAGAGGCCCTGAAAAAAATTGCGGCAATAAGTGATAGTCCGCTTGAGCGGAAAATTCAGTTTCTAAGCCACCTCTTATCGCGGTTTGGCGAAACTATAGAACCCGATTTCCTCAAAAAAGTGGCTGAGTGGGGTAGTGAAAATTCGCATCAGCTGGCCGTCAGGATGTATTCAAGGATGATCAGTGAGTACGTGCCTTCCGGAGGAAGACGTGGAACCGGATATAACTATCTTGAGATACCTGCCGATCAGCACCCGGGTGTCAGGTCTTTCCCCGGAATGTCATCGCTTAAATCCAGACTGTGTATATTGCTGGATATTCCACAAAAAGGGGATCTGAGTTGTACAGACTTCTTTCCATTTGATCAATTTCAAACACCCTCGCGGGAAAATTCCGGGACAGGGATCCCGATAAAATCACTGCTGCGCAGTGGCAGTGGTTCTGAAGGGTACGAAATCGTGCACGATGGAGAAGCCTGGACCCTCTTTTTTATTGATGGCCCGGGAAAAAGGCGGTTCAGGCTGGGTGCTGCCGAAAACAGAGATGTCCTGATCTCGCAGAGAGATGAATTTATTTCCCTGGTTCGCCAATTCGACGAAAGTTCAACCAATTTCTATATTCTCGAACATGTTCTGCTGAGGCCCTTGTCTCCTCCCGTGGCAAAAATGACTTTCAGGGCACCACTGAGTAACGGGTTTGTTCAGATGAAGAGCCCAAAATTCACAGCCCCCGGGCTCATTGACCAATGGACAAACAGCTTGCTGGTCATTGGATCAAATACGAATAATTTTCTTTTGAAACAGGACGATGAAGCTCCCGACCAATTTTTTGTCGCTATTCATGCCGGAGAAGACGAAATTCTGGTGAGTGAGGAGAGCTACCCGGAAGAGATAGCCCGGATTCTCATTGCCACTATTTCGGAGAATATGAGTCGTATAATGCAGCAGGATCCTTCTGAAATTGAAAATCTGATCGGAGTTAAAGACTGGAAGTCGGATGGTATTGATGGTGACGCTGATGCATTCTATTCCATGCGGATGAGTATGATCGCGCCAAACTGGCCCTCCCGTTTTTCTGCCGCAGACAGGAGGCAGTTATTTGAAAGACTTGTTATACAGTTTGCGCCGGCTCATTTGAAAATTGATTTCCTCTGGTTGAACTGGACTCAGATGGAGCGGTTCGAGGATGCCTATTTCAGCTGGAGACTCGCAAAAGCAACACCCGGAACGGCCGAAAGTGTAATTGATGTTTTCTCTGATATTCTGGCAGATTTCTTGCAGGAGGCCGGAGACAATAAATTGCGGTAGTATATGGCTGAGGGTGGTCATGTTATTGGCAAGAGTGTCTTCGTGATTGATGTACCTGCGAAGAGTCAGGCAGACCGCTGTTTTGCTGCCATTAGCAGGGCCTTCCAGGATATGCTGCCCGAACATTTGCCTTCGCTTTTCGATGAACTGCAGACTGGTGATATACATTTAAGGATAGACAGACTTGTTATTGATCTCGGAACGCTCACTGAAGCCGAACTGAGTAATAACCTGACAGAAATCCTGCTCGTTGCATTAAAGGAACAGTTAAAAAAATACTTGTCCAGTGGAGCCGTTTATCCGTATCTGACTGAAAGGGCCAATATAGAGTACTTTCTCCGGTATTATTTTTCCAAAGGTAGGTATCCATGGTGGGCCAATGAATTGATGGCAGCCAGATCTCCCGCAGAGTGGTTATATGAATATGTTAAGGGCAATGAGGCGGAGGGAGAAGCCCTGATCAAGGCAATTCTGAGAGATCCAGTGTCTCAAAAAAGATTATCCCTTCAAAAAGATTTTCATCGGCTGAATCTTCCGGAGGTCTCCCTGGATATATGGAATCCACCCCCGCCTTCAGATTATGCTGTTTCACATCAGTACAAAGATGAGTGGTTGTGGTATTTCCTTGAGCTGGGCCGTTTTCCGACAGGGATGGTACCGGTATCTGTTTATGACGTTATTGCCCTGTTACTCCAGGTTACCCGTGAGAAGCCTGAAAATTCACTTTCCAGAATGCGGGAAATTACCCTCAGACGACCCTGGTCTTTGTCGAGGCTGACACAACTGGCCGACACCGAGGTTCTGCAGGAACTGGTAGGCCTGTGGTCGGGAACACCGTTGGAGGAGATTAAGACAATTCTGTCGGA
>JBEGNB010000462.1:0-4096 GCA_041182785.1 Bacteroidota bacterium | reverse complement strand
AAATACAGGTACAGAACCACCAGTCGGCAGCGCTTTTGAATACTGTGGGGTATAACAACACGGTGATTGCCGGCGACACCCGCGTTGACCGTGTACTTGCACTGGCCGCCAGCGCACCCGTGAACGAGAAGGTAGCCACCTTCACGAAAGGTGACAGTCCGGTATTCATAGCCGGCAGCTCGTGGGAGGCCGACGAAAATGTATTTCTGCCTGTTCTGAAAAAAGCATCTTTCAGGCACCTGTTGCTGATTATTGCCCCGCACGACCCCTCTGAAAGGAACGTGGAGCGGTTGATGGCGGAGGCTCCCGGGCCAGTACGATACTCGGAATATGACGCGGACAAACACCGGGAGTGCCGGACACTGATAATAGACAACGTAGGAATGCTGAACACCCTTTACCGCTACGCACACATTGCCTGGATTGGAGGTGGATTCGGAAAATCCATTCACAACACACTGGAGCCGGCAGCGTATGGATTACCGCTGATTTATGGTCCTGCGTACAGGCATTTTGAGGAAGCCGTACAGTTTGCCGCCCGCGGAGGAGCCATAGTCGTTCGCGACAGTACCGGCTTCGAAACAGCACTTAGTACTCTGCTCAGGCCGGGCGACCGAACACAGGCTTCGGGCGCAGTACTCGGATATCTGAGTGCGAGCAAGGGGGCTACAGATACTGCCATGAGATGGTTCATGCATCAAACCGGGGCTGGGTCAAAACAAAAGGAGTGATAAATGCGTTATGAGGCACTGATCTGTATTCCAACTGAAGTCAGGAAACCTCGATACATGAAAAAAAACTCCACCTGCCTTGCGATCTTCGCACTATGGCTGATACCTGCTTTCGCTTTTGCACAAAGCACAGACGGCTGGATTTTCAAAAATGAAAAAAATGGCATCAAGGTATATTATAGAAAAACCTCAGATGTATATGAGTTGAAACTGATTACATCCATACAGTCATCCATGGCCGGACTGGTCTCGCTGTTGTCGGATGTAGAGAATTATCCTCAGTGGGGTTACAAGATTACAGAAGCTGAGTTTATCAGGAAATACTCGGAAACCGAGTCGGTTTACCGCTCCCGCTTTGATTTCCCGTGGCCGCTCGACGACCGCGACATCGTCATGCATAACAAAGTGCAACAGGACCCTGTATCCGGAAAAGTGACTGCAACCAGTACAGCGACGCCTGCCATGGCTTCCGAGCAGCCCGATGCCGTGAGAATCAGGGATGCCAAAACAGTATGGACCATATACCCGGGTACAGGGGGATGGCTTTATGTGGAGTATTATGTTTATTCCAATCCGGGAGGCAATTTGCCCGACTGGCTGGTAAACATGGCACTGGATGTGGGTCCGAGAGAAACCATTCAGCACATTCGGCAGCACGTATCGCACCCTAGATACCAGGCCGCCAGGCTGTCTTTCATCAGAGGCTAAATAAAACATACCACTTCCTGCCATTTCGTCGCCGTTCCGTAATTGTGGCTTGCAGAGTGCCTCGAACCGGGCTTACATTTGTCCCAGTTTTCTCATAGTATGTTTTGATTTTCCTACTGCCGCCAAGGTAGTAGGAATTTTTTGAAATCCATTTTCCCTTCGACGGCCCCCGCCTATATCTTCGGTTCAAGGCGCCTGGCGCGGCAATAATTATCGTTTGTCGCGCCGGGTGCGGCCATCTCCCCGACAAAATTCACACCCATGTTCCGTGTTCTGCAGATACTGCTTGCCCTGTTTCTGTTGGCTTCAAGCCCGTGCTGTTTTGGCCAGGTGCGAAACAAAGCCTTCAAAACCATGCTTGGCGGACTACTCGCTCATTCAGTTCCGGAAATAGATGTTCAGGCTGCTGCTGAAATGAGCAATGCCCTTTTTCTCGATGCGCGTGAGCGGGTCGAATATGATGTAAGTCATATAAATGGCGCACATCACGTTGGCTACAACCAGTTTGACCTGAACGCACTGAATCACTTGCCCCGAAATACCCCTGTTATTGTTTATTGCTCTGTCGGTTACCGCAGTGAAAAAATAGCCGAAAAGTTGCTCTCGAACGGATTTAGCAACGTTCATAACCTGTATGGCGGCATCTTTGAATGGGTTAACCAGGGGCGCCCGGTGATGTGTGAAAGTGGCACTACCGACCGGGTACATGCTTTCGACAAAACCTGGGGGGTGTGGCTTGCCAAAGGCACCAGAGTTTACTAGTCGGTTCCTTTTTTCTTCATCAGCTCGGGTAACAGACGCAAGGAGGCCAGCTCCCTGTACTTCTCCCTCACTTCATCAGCAGGAATTCCGAAGTAAGTCTTCCCGCCTTCCAGCGACTTGGAAACACCGCTTTTGGCCAGTACTACCGCTCCGCTCCCGATTTCAATTGCCTGGGCAACTCCTACCTGTCCGTACAGCACCACCTGATCCCCTATCACAGTTTTGCCACCTATACCCACCTGAGCGGCGAACAGGCAGTTTTTTCCAACCACCACGCCGTGCCCGATATGCACCTGACAGTCCAGTTTGCTGCCACGGCCGATGATAGTATCACCACTGACACCTTTAGAAATAGTGCAACCGGCGCCGATATCCACGTGATCTTCCAGAATCACCCGTCCGCCGGATCGCCACTTGATCATTTCACCATCCGGCATTTTTTTAAAGTAAAAAGCATCGGGACCAATGAGGGCACCCGGACCAACTACCACGTGTTCCCCGATAATAGTATGCGGGCCAATCACTGCATTCGCACAGATATGTGTGTTGGCGCCAATCTTCACATCATGAGCGATAACCACCCCGGGTTCTATAATAACGGTAGGATGAATATCGTTATCAGGAGCGAATTGTTGAACAATCGGCTGAAAGGGCCGGTAAGAACGAACAATATCATCGTACACCTTAAACGGATTATCCACTACCAGAATAACCTTCCCCGGCGGACAATCCGTCTCTTCGTTCAGTAAAATAACAGTGGCAGCGCTCTTGAGAGTCTTTTCAAAGTACTTACGTACGTCGGAGAAAGCTATGTCGCCGGGTTGCACCTTGTGAATTTCATTAATTCCGGTTGCCATCAGCGTAGAATCGCCGATGATTCGGGCCTCATACCGGGCCGCCAGCGTCTGGACAGAAATTGGTTCGGGAAAACGCATGGAATGAATGGATGAATGATTTTACCGGACACCCGGCTTATGCTCCAGAGATACCTTTTTTCTCTGTTGCAACCGGTACGGCTTTTGATGTGGTGAAATTTGCCGCAAAGAACACAATGAATGACGGAATTTTTATACAATTAAACAAATTTGCTAATTTTACCCCAAAACCACGACATGCGCCTCCTGCTCCGATTCATCCTCGTGACAACAATTCCGGCCATCTCTTTCTGTACAGCGGCACAGAACAGGGATGCCGGTCCGCGTACAGAAATGCGCGGGGTATGGATCGCAACAGTGGCCAACATTGACTGGCCTTCCAGACCAGGGCTGAGTTCCAGGCAGCAAAAA
This sequence comes from Bacteroidota bacterium, assembly GCA_041182785.1. GTDB lineage: Bacteria > Bacteroidota > Bacteroidia > Chitinophagales > Saprospiraceae > M3007. The sequence goes on along the minus strand of JBEGNB010000462.1, from coordinate 609 downwards.
GCAGAATTTGACAGTCTGCTCAACGTCCTCCAGTCAATGAACATGAATGCAGTTTTCGTGCAGGTAAGACCCGCCGGAGACGCCCTTTACAAGTCGAAAATAGTGCCGATGAGTGCTTTTCTCACCGGTAAGCAGGGCCGCCAGCCCGATGACCCCTCCTACGATCCACTCGCGTACATGGTCGCAGCCGCGCACAGGCGAGGCATGGAGTTTCACGCCTGGATGAACCCTTACAGAGCAACCTGGGATGCCGATACTGCTGCACTCGACAAAAAACATCCGTTGAAATCACTGCCTGCCAGCAAAAAAAGAGCCTGGTTTTTCAGATACGGCAAAAAATGGTATTTCAACCCCGCAAACCAGGAAGTACGCGACTACCTGACCAGTGTAGTGAAGGAAGTGGTAACCGGTTATGAGGTGGACGGAATCCATTTTGATGATTATTACTATCCCTACAAGGAAACAGGACTGGACCTCGACAGCGCGCTGAACGATTATGCCGACTTCGTGGCGGGTAACCGCGGTCTTGCCAATATCCACGACTGGAGGCGCGACAATGTGAGCAAACTCATCAAATCTGTCTCAGAAGTAATAAATTCAACCAAACCC
>JBEGNB010000461.1:0-9933 GCA_041182785.1 Bacteroidota bacterium | reverse complement strand
CTTCTGGGGTATCTTTTTCACAATCAGATCGGAACCGGCTCCGCGTTCAGCCACAACAAATGCCTTTTCATTTCCTTTGCGCGCGATTATTTTTTTGAGAACGACCTCTGCCTCGGCGCGGGTTTTGAAGACACCCAAGCGGAGTTTATGGAGGTTTTTCTCTTTTCGCACATAGAGATTACCATCGGCAGAGAAAGACTCGTAAGATGAAATGCGTGACTGGGATGGCTCTTCGGGAGTAGCTGATATTTGAATGGAAAAACCACTGATCTGATCAATAGCGACCGTCTTGCTGCGTTGTTTTGCCGGAACCAGCTTGACAAAAGGGGAACTGGTATTTTTTTCGGAGTCGGCATCGGCAACATCGGCAGCCTCGTCGTCGGCATCAGGTTCCAGTGAAAGACGATCAAGCTCGAAGTCATCTTCATTGAAGAGAATACGTTCGATTGTGCTCACATATCCGGTTTTGCTGTAGTTGACCACATAGGTCTCGCCGGGTTCCACCATGAGCGTATATTGGCCATCTTCATTCGACTCTGTTTCAAAGCCGTTTTCGTCATCGCCGAAATCAACCGTCACCGTTACGCCGGAGAGTGCCTTGCGGGTAGCAGCGTCAATGATACGGCCTGTATAGCTCTCGCGTGCATCGCGCTCGAGGGTGACATTGATTGTAATGCTTGATTTGCCGAATTTTTTCTGTTCAACCTCAGCCTCGCGGTAACCCGTTTTCCGGACAACGATATTGCAATCCATCGTCCTGTCGAGTTCTTCAAATTTGAAGATACCGTTTGCGTCAGTTATACCTTTTTGATCGGAGCAATCGCTCAGGTCAACCTCTGCCTTGGGGATCGGCCTGCCATCTTCGTCTTCAACCGTTATCTTCAAAGTTCTTGGAGCCGGAGTTGTACCACCACCCTTTGCTGTTTTGGTAGAGGTAGCAGTACCGGTATTTTTGGCAGCCACCTGGCTGGCAGAGGATTTGGCGGTTAATTTCCATATATCCGTGTTACCCTTTCCTTTTTCGCGGTTACTGGAGAGGTATCCGGTTTTTTTATTTTCACTGAGTACGAATCCGAAATCATCGGAGGAAGAATTCACGACAGGTCCCATATTCACTACCTCGGCATCATCTTTATCCGCATAGTTGAAAGAGAACACATCAAGACCTCCCAGTCCGGGGTGCCAGTCGGAGGAGAAGTACAATTCCTGTCCGTTATAGAAAGGCGAGATTTCATTGCCGGCCGTATTCACTATTTCTCCGAGGTTGCGCGGATTACCCCAGATTCCATCGCGGAGTATCGAGACGTAAAGATCCCATCCACCGTATCCGTCCTCGTTATCGGAAGCGAAAAACAGCATCTTGCCGTTCGGTGAGAGCGACGGGAAGCCCGTGGAGTACTTCACGCTGTTGTGTGCGAACGGTTTGATATTTTTCCATTTGCCGGAGGCATCCACATCAGCTGTATAGAGGCTTGTACTGGCATTGGCATCGTCGGTAATACATATGCCATTGACGAAGTTATTTCTGGCGAATACTACTTTGGTTCCATCGGCAGAGTAGCTGACCGGACCTTCCCCGGGAGCGTTCTGCAAGTCCGGACGAAGGGCCTGCAACTTTTGTAACTGGCCAGTCTGGGAAGATGACTGTGCCGAGAGGAGCCAGTTCTGATTTCCCTTTCCGTTTGATTTCGAAGAGGAAGCAAACTCCTGATTGAAAGAGGAAAATATGACCTTGTTATCCTGCAATGCAGGAAGAAGATCGTCACCCGTTGTATTGACCGATTCATTTCTGGCTGTCCAGGGAGAGTTTGAGTCAATGATTTCCAGTGCAAAGTCGCACATTTCCGCGAAGTGATTACCCACTGCTTCATGTTCGTCTGCATATCGGAGGAACTGCTCCTTTGCCAGGTCATAATCACCTGTCTGCATGAGCGCCTTGCCATAGCTGAAAAATGTTTCAGGAGAAACGTCGTTTTGCTTAACGGCCTTTTCGTACCATACAATAGCCTTTTCAGGGCTGTTCATACGGAAGTGGCAGTCGCCTGTTCTGGACAGCGCCCTGGCGTTAGAAGGGGCTTTTTTCAGAATAAGCTGATAACTTTGCAGCGCTTCCTGATATGCGTAGAGCCCGAATTGACGGTCCGCTCTGGAAATTTCCTCTCTTAATGCGGTTTTTTGCGCAAATACCGTACCTGCCAGAGAGAGGAGGAAAGCGATACACGCAGGACGAAGAATCGTGTTCATAAGCTGTGTAAGTTAATTTATAGCAAAAATTTTAGTGGTGGTGCCGCTGCTTCCCGAGCGTCAGTGGTCAAGCTGTCGGAGCTGAGACTGATTCGCGGTCAGAAGTGCAGAAATGACAATCACACATGTTGAAGAGAGAGCATATCCGTGCTTTAAGGGGCAGGGAACTGCTCATTTGAACATTTTTTATAATAGGCGGAGAGACTATTACGCGAATTAGGGAACAAAACTATGTATTAACGTCCGTATTTGCAAATTATTTTTTCATTACCTGGTTTCTCAAACAAAAAAACCGGGAAAAATCTTGTTTGATTATTCCCGGTTTGTGTTGTCAGAATTACATCTGCGGTTTCAGGCGGTAGATGTATTTTTCGATATCACGCCAGTCGGAAACCTGCTGGTTGGGATAATCGCGACGGATTCGTTCGTAAGCTTCGAGTGCCGCATCTTTATTACCCTGGAACTCATTGAGCATACCAAGTTTTTTCAGGTAGTAAATTGCGATGACGTCTGCTTCGGCAGCGTCGGCAGCTTTCTCATAATAGCCGAGCGCTTTTGAATAGTCCTGTTTTTCAGAATAGGCATCACCGAGAAGACCATACTTCATAGCGGGAAGTACAGCACCATCGGCATCCACATCATCGAGGAAGCTGATCGCTTCATCGTAGTTGCCCAGATTCAGGTTGCATACGCCTGCGTAATAACTGCAGGCACTGCCCGCTGGTGTACCGCTGAATTCATCGGCGAGTGCAGCGAAGCCCTGGAAGCCGACACCTTCCAGACCACTGTCGGAAGTGCCGTTGAGTGCGAGCTGAAATGAATCGCGAGCAAATTGCTGCTCTGCTTTCCACATAGCGGCAAGCGCCTCTTTATTCTTTGGTCCGAGAACAAGATTCTGGTACAGCAGCCAGCCGCCAACGAGTACGACAACTGCGCCAAGGGCGTACATAAGATTTTTGGGATCCTGAGCCCAGGAAGGGAGTGAGGATGTTGTGCCCGCGCCGGATACCTCTTGTACCTCAACGATTTCTGCCTGTTCGGATTTGCGTTTAGCCATATCTTAACTGAAATTTTTGGTTGCTTCTCAAAAAATGCCCGCAAAAGTAGGGAAAGTTTTTGTTCCAAGTTTGAATTATTCTTTTTTTTGCATGATCTGATGAAGGTAATTTTTTCTTTTATCTCACTCAGATATCATATTTTCGCCCTCCATTTTTGAAAACAGACCCCAAAAAAATTACTGCTTATGCGCCTTAAATCGTTAGAAATCAAGGGTTTCAAATCTTTTGCCAACGAAACGGCACTGCATTTCAATGCAGACGTAACGGGGGTGGTGGGCCCTAATGGCTCCGGAAAAAGCAATGTGGTTGACTCCATCCGGTGGGTACTTGGCGAACAAAAAAGCAGTCAGTTGCGCCTCGACAAGATGTCGTCGGTGATTTTTAACGGTACAAAGAAGAAAAAAGAGGGCCAGATGGCCCAGGTCACTCTCACTTTCGACAATACGAAGAATGTTCTGCCCACCGAATATACAACGGTAAGTATCAGCCGTATTCTGTACCGCAGTGGAGAAAGTGAATACAGGCTGAATGGCGTAACCTGCCGACTGAAGGATATCACGTCGCTCTTCCTCGACACCGGAATCGGTCCCGATTCGTACGCTATCATAGCACTTAATATGGTGGAGGATATGCTCAGCGACCGCGAACAGGCCCGCCGAAAGATGTTCGAACAGGCTGCCGGGGTGAGTAAGTACAAGGCCAGGAAACACGAAACGCAGCAAAAACTTGAAGCTACTGCCGCCGACCTCGACCGCGTGGAAGACCTGCTCTTCGAGATCACTGATCAACTCAAAAAACTCGAAAAGCAGGCCGAAAGAGCCCAGAAGTATTACGAGCTCAAAAATGAGTACAAGAATCTGAGCGTCGAACTGTCTGTTCACAACCTGGCAAGGCATAAAAAAACCTACAAGGAACTGGAAGGCCAGATTACACGCGAGGAAGATAATTACCGGAGTACCGAGGCGATGTCGAGGCTGCTTGAGGCCGATATCGAAGCAAAGCGGAAAAGCCATACCGACAAGGAAACGTCCCTGAGCACTCAGCAACAGGAAGTAAACCGCCTTACCGGGCGTATCCGCAGTCGCGAGAATGAAAAGGCGATGCTGGAACAAAAAAGAACGTTCATCAGCAACGATATACAGCGACTCACCGACCAGATTGCAACAAACTCCAGGACAGTGGCTTCCCTGGAAATTGAAGTGGATGGCTATCAGACGGACCTGAACTACGAACGCAATGTCGAGGCCGATCTCGAAACAGCCCTCGAAAATGCGCGAAAACGCCTCGACGAGGTCAGGTCAAGCCATAACCTGCTGAAGGGTAATCTGGACGAATTCGTCAGGGAACAACAAACGGTCGAACGCGAAATAGTCGAACTGGAAAAAACAAGGGCCATTCAGGCCAATCAGATTGAAAACCTGCGCAGGGATGTGGAAAGAACCCTGAATGATATTGCAGCACGAAAGGAGGAGATGAAAGTGCTGGAACTTAAACTGCGCGAACAATCTGAAGCGGAAGAAGCGCAGGCCGACAGGATTGCACAAATCGAAAGCGCAGAAGAGAAACGCAAAACGGATATTCAGCAAACCGAAAAGGAACTGGAGTCCATTCAGAAAAAGCAGTCAGACCATAACCGCCAGCTCGACTCCCGACGCAATGAGTTCAAACTCACCAAGAGTATGGTCGAGTCGCTGGAAGGTTTTCCGGAAAGTATCAAGTTCCTGAGTCAGGACAAAGAGTGGGCCAAAAGATGCCCGCTACTGTCGGATCTGATTTATGTACGCGAAGAATACAGAGTTGTTATTGAAAACTACCTGGAGAATTACCTGAATTATTACGTGGTTCCCGATGCCGATGAAGCCGTGAAGGCTATCTCGCTGCTCGGTAAAAGCCAGAAAGGACGCGCCAATTTTTTCATTCTGGATGCCATTGATCAGTATGAAATGCCTCTGCTGCTGCCCGGAGGCGGCGTACGAGCCGTAGAACTGGTGGAGGCCGATCCGCAATACCGGCATTTAATCGAGTATCTGCTCGGCAATGTGGTCATCGTGGAAGACGACACCCCTACCCTGCCGGCCGGTACCGATATCACGGTTCTCTCTAAAGCAGGTACAATGGTCAGGCGACGCTTCAGTATGAGCGGTGGATCGGTGGGCCTCTTTGAAGGAAAAAAAATTGGCCGGAAAAAGAACCTCGAGGTACTGGAAACGGACATCAAAAAACTGGAGTCAACGGAAGGTCAACTGAATATCCAGCTGAGTACCATTCGTACGCACCTTCAGTCACTCAAGACTGCCGACCAGTCGGCAGTGCTGCAGCGCGAACGCGAAGTACTCAACCGGGTCAGACAGGAAAGAGCCGGAACGCAGGCAAAATTCGATAATATCGCCGCTTTTGTGGCCAATTTTGATGCTCAGGCAGGCGATGCCAACCAGCGTATCGAGTCACTGACTGCCAGTAACACCTCGATTGAGAAGCAATTGCTGGAAAAAAACGCGCAGGCAGAGGCGCTCCGCGAACGGCTCTCCAATGCCGATGGCTCCTTCCGGGATGTAGCCGAACAGCTCAGTCAGGCCAGTGCTGCCTTCAACCAGAATAATATCGGATTCATTCAACAGCAAAACAGGGTAAACACGCTCCGACAGGAGCTCAGTTTCCGGGAGAAAAGGAGAGAGGAGCTCCGGCAGACGCTTTCTTCAGCCCAGAATACCCTCGCCCGCCATACCGACGAGATCGGACTCATTGAAGCTGATATCACCCGTATTGGTCAGGAACTGGCAGCCGGATATGCCGAGAAAAAGGAAAAAGAGGCCTCGCTAAGCGGTGTAGAGCAAGCCTATTTCAAGGCACGAAACGAAATCCACGAGCTGGAAAACAAACAGCGCGACAATTTCCGGAAACAACAGGAACTACAAAGCCTGGTTAACCGGATCAAGGACCGCTTCTCGGACGTGAAGTTCGAAATCACAGCTATTGGCGAACGTCTGCGTGCCGAATTCGGTATCGGCGTAAATGACGTGATAAATCGCGAACCCGACGAAAAATACAACCGGGAAACCCTGGAAAAAGAGGTTAATAATCTCAAAAGAAGACTCGATAACTACGGTGAGATAAACCCGATGGCTATCGAGGCCTATAATGAGATCAAGGACCGACACGATACGATAGCACAACAGCGCGACGATATTCTGAGTGCCAAGGATAACCTGCTGCAAACCATGAAGGAAATCGAGGAAACGGCCACGGCGCGCTTCCTGGAATCGTTCACGCAGGTACGCGAGAATTTTATCAATGTGTTCCGAACGCTCTTTACGGAAGATGACTCCGCCGATCTGGTTCTGACCAATCCGGATAACCCGCTGGAATCGGACGTCAATATTATCGCAAAACCCAAGGGAAAACGGCCACAAACAATTGCACAATTGTCGGGTGGAGAGAAAACGCTCACTGCTATCGCACTGCTGTTTGCGCTCTACCTGCTCAAACCGGCACCTTTCTGTATCTTCGACGAAGTAGATGCCCCGCTGGATGATGCCAATATCGAAAAGTTCAACCGCATCATCAGAGAGTTCTCTTCACAGTCGCAGTTTATCGTAGTCACGCACAACAAGGCTACCATGGCCGCTGTGGACACTATATATGGTGTGTACATGCCAGAGCAGGGCGTATCGTCGGTTACCCAGGTGGACTTCAGGAAGCTGAACCACGAGGCTATGGTATTTGAAAGCTGAGTTTACTTCGGCAGACCAGCGCTTTTCAATACCTGTACAGGATCTTACTTGAGCAGGGTTACATCTCCTTTATTTTCATAAATGGCTCCGTTGCCGCATCGCACACGCGCGTACCATGCATAAGAGTCTGGCGTGAGTTCGGTACCCTTGTAGGTTCCGTCCCATCCCTGGGCATTGACGTCACTGGTTTGATATACTTTTTCGCCCCAGCGCGACCAGACGACAAACTCCAGTTCGACAATATTGACACCTCGGATGATAAAAAAGTCGTTATTTGAGTCGTTATTGGGCGTGAACGCTTTGGGTACAAAAATGAATGGCTCCTCACACAGATTTCCCCGATAGAAAACTTCTGCTTCATCGGTAGCCGTACACCCGTTTTCGGAGGTAACGGTAACCGTATAGACCATATTTTCTTCCGGAGCAGCCTGTGTGTTGGCGCTGTAAGGGTCAGAAAGACCATCGGATGGCGACCATTCAAAAGTGAGCGAGGTTCCGTTTCCTGTGGTATTGGCCTGAAGTGTCGTTGACTCTCCGAAAAAGAGCGTGTCTTTGCCGATGGTTTCTGCATTGACACCAATGCTTGTTACTTCAACGGTAAATGTTGTATCCTTGCTGCAGCCCGAGCGACTGTCCGTAACAGCCACATGATATTGGGTTGTAATGCCAGGTGAAACCAGCTGATTTGCTTCGGAAGGCAGGGCGGGAGTCCAGACGTAATTCAGGTCTGATCCAGGATTCAGGTTCTGAACAATCAGTGATGCCGATTCGCCGTAGCAGATTTGTTGCTGGAGTGCATTTACCGAAAACGAAACGGAGCCCATGTCTATTCGAATGGAGTCAATCGCCTCACAGATACCCAGTATGGTTCTGACGTAATATTTGCCCTCTGCGACAGGAGGCAGCAGGTTAAGTGTGGTACCACTGCCTATGATATTGGTGAATCCGGCATTATCAGACCACTCGTACACCATACCCGAACCAGTGGCCGACAACTGAAGGGCTTCCGTTTCCGAGCAAATTGCAATCAGAGTGGAGTCCGGCAACATTTTCACCTCGGGAACAGGAGCAACAGCTACCTGTACTTCGCGGGTCAGTGAACAGGCACCTTTCTTTATCTCAACGGAATAAACGGTGGAGACATCAGGAGAAACAACCGGATTGGGCGAGTCACTGACCAGACTTGCATCGGTTGGCACGGAAGACCAGCTGTAGCTGGCGCCGGAATCATTTCCATCGCTATTAAGTGCAATTTCAGCACCTTTACAGACTGTCAGCGAAGCGTTAATCTGGTCATCAATCTCGAAAATCTCAACCGGAACAACAAGGGAGTCTCTGCAACCGATTGAATTGATTCCTGTGACTGTCACGGTGTAAACGCCACCGGGGCCGGTTATAACAGGATGACTGCTGTCGGAGCCGGTAAGTGTCAGTGCCGGAGGGGCCGTCCACTGATATACAGAAGCCGGTGGTTGTGAAACCACGCCGAGGGTGAAAGGGGTGCCGGCACAACCGTTAGCCGGAGTTGCCGGGTCGGCGCTCAATGAAGGAGCGGGAAGAATGGTTACAGCAACCTGTCGGGTAGCCGAGCAGAGGCCCTGCGCGATAGTTACCTCATAGGTAGTTGATTCGAGCGGATGAACTACCGGATTCGGGTTGTTTACATCCAGTCCGGGGTCGGCAGGTGTAGCCGTCCAGGTATAAGTTGCGCTGGCATCCGTACCGTCTGCGTTGAGTTCGATTGCTTGTCCCGGACAAGCGCTGTAAGATTCGGCAATACTATCATCAATAATATCCACCTGAAGCGTAGTATCGCTTGTAGTAATACATCCATTTGCATCTGTAACGGTAAGAGTCACCGTTGCGGGTCCCTCAATGGTAAAGGAGACTTCCGGATTTGGGGAAGAGGACGATGCCGGGGTTCCGCCTTCAAAAGACCAACTCCACGTTACTGTGCCCTGAGATGCTGATGTATTGACAAACTGATACTGTAGCGCATCCAGACAGGTAAGTTGGGCGCCACCGATTACAGGCGGGACAAGGGCGGTGACATTCACCAGTATAGTACTGTCCCACGGAGAAACACACAATGTATTATAAGGGGTGAACTGAACGGTATAGTTACCGGGGGTACCATAAATGTGTACAGGATTCATCTCTTCACTCTGCGTGCCATCCCCGAAAGACCAGATACCTCCTACACCGCTGTTATTTAAGAACTGCGTCTGAAGGCCATCGCACAAGTTGGCGGATATAGCCTGATCGAGAGAAGGGTTATTCTGGATAGAGATGGGGATGAAAAGTGTTTGGGAACAAAATGCGTTTGCGACAGTTACAGTAACGAGGTAGCTACCCGTTGGGCCGGTTACAGTCGGATTGGGTACGTTGCTGGCAGAGACAGAGAGTGGCGGCGGAACCTGCCAGATATAGGTAAAGTTACCGGTGGCACTTTGAGCCAGCACGCCCAGTTGAAGCGGCTCTCCTTCGCAGCCGATACCATTTTTAGCCGGATCAGCAGTGAGCCCTACAAAACTGCCGGTCAGAGACACACTGGCTGAGTCGGCGCATCCCATATCTCCGATGGCAATAGCAGTATAAACAGTTGTAACGCCTGCATTTACCGTGACCGTATCAGAAGGCGGATTACTTGCCGGATTACCGGCGGCATCCACCCATATCACACCAGTGACATCTGCGGAGGCCGTGAGGACGTACAATGAGTCGCAGGAATTGACCTCGGCATCATTAGTCTGCAGATTAATATCTCTGACGCGGATAATATTGACGGAAACAGTATCCGTACAGCCACGGTCATTTGCGATCAGTTGATATGACTGTGTCGAATCGGGATTGACAACAACATTTACCGGTGATGGAGACAGCGTAAGATTATTTAACGG
>JBEGNB010000460.1:0-5878 GCA_041182785.1 Bacteroidota bacterium | reverse complement strand
GGTCTGTTCTGTTACAATGGAACCTCATTCAGGAGGTACACCACAGCAGATCATTTGCACAGTTCCGGGATCACAGCCCTGACCACCAGCTGTACCGGAAAAATAGTAATCGGATATGCCGATGGCTTTGATTTACTGGATCCTGTAAGAGGGCATGTGAATTTTTGTAATGAAGATACGGGTGTCCCCGCTGCCGAGGTCAACCTGAATGCAGCCTGGACCGACCGCAACGGGGATGTATGGCTCGGATGTCAGAGCGGTATCTTCAGGTACACCTGCCTGAACGAACAGTTCACCGATGATCCGCAACCTGTAATTGCCGGTGTTTCAGTGTTCTTTCAACCCGTTGACTTTCAAAAAACCAATGTATTCTCACACGATCAGAACTTCTTTCAGTTTCATTTTGTTGGCTTGTGGCATATCAATCCGGAAGCCGTGAGGTATCGCTACCGCCTCGATGGTATTGATCCGGACTGGAAAATAACCAGAGACAACTTTGCCTCTTATCCCAAATTGCCTCCGGGTAACTATACGCTGCGTATTCAGGCCAGCGAACATGGCAACTTTGATGGTGCACCGGAAGTATCATGGAGCTTTACAATAGAACCTCCCTTCTGGCAGCGCTGGTGGTTTATAGCAGGAATCGTATTGCTGATTTCGTTACTCACGGGTGTGTATGTGCGCTCGCGCGAGGCGCGACTGAACAGAGAGGCCTCCCTGAAAAGAGAAATGGTGGAATCACAGTTTGCAGCACTAAAGAGCCAGATTAATCCGCACTTCCTGTTCAACAGTTTCAATACCCTGATTGGCGCCATTGAAGAGAATCCCGGTAAAGCCGTGGAATATGTGGAGCATCTAGCCGATTTTTACAGGAATATGCTACTCTACAGGGAGCGGAATCTGATACGACTGGAGGAAGAAATGACACTTGTGAACAGCTACAGCTACCTGCTTGCGATGCGGTATGAAACTGGCTTCCGGCTTGCTGTGAATATGACAGAGCAGGCAGGACTGATCATGCCGCTCTCACTGCAGATGCTTGTGGAGAATGCCATCAAGCACAACATAGTATCGGCTTCCCGACCGCTTGTTGTGGAAATATACACTGAAAATGGCTATATTGTAGTCAGAAATAACCTCCAGCGAAAAGCCAATCCCGAATCGGGTACACATTTCGGACTCCAGAGTCTGGCGAAGCGCTATCAGCTGATCAGTAGCAAGACCGTACTGACCGAAGAAACCTCCGGTTATTTCACCGTTAAAATACCCCTGTTATGACAGTACTCATTATTGAAGATGAAGCGGCAGCAGCCCGGCGACTTGAGAAATTGGTGCTGGAGATTGAACCTGATGCTATTATTCCGGGCAAACCCGACAGTGTGGAAAGCGCTGTGGAGTGGCTGAGCAGTAACCCAGCACCCGATTTGATACTGATGGATATTCACCTGGCTGATGGATCAAGTTTTGAAATATTCGACCATCTGGAGGTCAGCTCACCGGTAATCTTTACTACCGCTTATGATGAGCACGCCCTTCGTGCATTCAAGGAAAATACGGTTGACTACCTGCTAAAGCCGGTAAAAGTGGCCGAACTAAGCGATGCATTTGAAAAATACAGGAAAATTCACGGTACGTCAGCCATTAACTATCGCAGATTAACACAATCGGGAGGAGACAAAAGTAACTACCTGCGCCGGGTACTCATTCGGATGAACAACAGTTTCAAACTTGTGGAGATAAATGATACAGTATATTTTTATACACGTGACAAGATAACTTTTCTAGTGTCGGGAGATACAGGCCGGCGTTATCCGACCGACTATACCCTCGATAAACTGGAGGAATTACTTGATCCTTCCATATTCTTCCGAATCAACCGACAGTTTATCGTGGGTATAAAGTCAATCAAAGAAATGCAGATGCATTCCAAAGGCAGGGTGAAAATAGATCTCGAGCCTGAATCTGATCAGGAGGCTGTTGTGAGCGTTGAGCGCTCGGCCGCCTTCAAGAAATGGCTGGTTGAGAACTGACTATTCCACATGCTTCTCGACGGCCTGCAGAACGTCCTTCACAGGATCGCCGCCGCGGTGCACATAGGCAACCACAGAGCAGTGTTTTGCCTCCCATTCTTCGGGCAAACTGACCTGAAACGATTTGCTGATGACTGCTCCGGCCAACAATGGTTGTGTTATTGGATCGCCGGTAGGGCGCGTTACCACATCGCGCAGCACGTGCCTGTGAACGTAGTCCTTAACGATAACATTATCGTCGTTCTGGACATCAATTATGCTGTCCTGCGTAATCACGACCGTCAGGCGCAAATCGCCGGAGAGCGTCTTTTCAGGAGCAATATTTACCTGAATATCCAGATTACGGTCTGTTTCATTGAAAGCGGTGGTCATAAACAGGCCAAGTTCGTGGTCTCTTGCGAATTCGGACACTATCAGGCCCGGCCATTCGGTATGGGGAACTACGAATAAAGAAGTCGCATTGGGCGTTTCAAACCGGTCAATAGCGGCACTTGGGGCCCCTTCAAACACACCTATATAGTCAGCCAGCTCCTTACCTTCGGAGGTGCGAAAATCGTATTTGTTCGCATAGGAACCTGTGTAGGGTGCAGAGAAGTCGGGCGCCTCATGGATGGAAATTACAATCAGATTTTCCTTTCCGTAAGTTTCCTGGAGATCGGTGAGCAGTTTGGAGCCCTCCGGACAATTGGAACAGCGGACACCGGTGATCTCTTCTACAAGAACCCGGTGGTTTCCCACAGAAAGATCCGGAATTTCAATCTTTTTTTCTTCGCAGCCAAAAAGCGACAGCGCGAGTAATGGCAGTAATTTTTTCATGGGATATTGATTGTTTGCTTGTCAGAAAACAGAACTTACCTGGAGTTTGACCCCTGAAAACGCCGGCTCAAAGCGGCAGATACCACCGGCGCAGTTGATACCTTCCACCTGTTTGACGAAGGAAAGAGCTATCCTGTTTGCCTTGTGCGTATAAACGGCCGATACAGCAGGGAAGTGAAGACCGTCGTATTTGGTTTTCTCAACAGGCGGGGCTACTCCCCCTTCGCTCTTGTGCCTCAGTTTGTACATGTCGGAAACAGAGAACAGCCAGTGCGGAGCAATACCGACCTCCACAAGTGCATTAATCCACGAGCCAAATTCATCATCGGTATCCAGATACTGAGCCTCTACTCTGACCGATTTTTTGGAGGAGAAACGGTACAGAAACTCGGCATAGGGAGTGAGTGCGTCAACGTAATCACCCTTGCTCTGGTAAATGAGAATATTATACTTTAATATCTGCAGCCCGCCGATTACCTGCCATTTTCTCTTTTCCTTCCAGATGAATTCAGGTGTGATTTCTCTGTAAAGTTCGGTGCCGTCTGGGAACTGAATGAGCGACACATTGAGTCCGGTGGTCAGCTTTTTATTGATTTTATAGGTGACATCGAGCTGTAGCGCCTGTTCGTCAATTTCCTGCGTGGCCGGACTGAATCGCGTTGTCAGGCGGTAGGTATTCTGGCGGGCCATTGGTGGAAGGAAGTTGATTGGCCCCTGAACGCCCGTTGCAAAGGGTGAGTGCCTGAACGAGAAATTGTGCGTTCTCTTCACTTCGAGTGTTACACCAAGTCCACTTCCTGCGTAGCTGAGGCTGCTGTAGAAAGTGTATCCGCGCCTGTTCTCAATTTTCCCCCTACCACCCTTCACAGTGAAAACATTAGGGTCGTTGATCACATCATTACTCTTTACCGCGCCCTCCGCATACCAGGTAAAATTGCCGGCTGTGAGCGTATTGTAAACAGAGGCAGCATAGGTATTATACTGCGCACCGGTGCTGTCCTGGGGTGCATAGGTGGCAATAGTATTGACAATTTGCGTGATGGTTGGGTCGTCATACGTGCGCGCCACTATTCCAACCCCCGGAGCGAAGGTCAGGTTGCGTGTAGAGTCGGGTTTGATAAAACCCTCCAGTGCACCACCCCTGACTATCGTTCCGTACAGGTCGAATTGTTGTTTCTGACGGCCGGTAAAGGCCTTCACATGCCAGTTATCATTGAATGAATAACCCACTTTCACACCCTGTAGCGCGTTGTCAATCATCAGTGCCCGCTCTTCGTATGCGCGGTAAATGATACCAGCCCCGATCTGGTCGTAAATGTACCCGCCTTCCAGATCCAGACTCCCGATTTTCCTGCGGGCAAACCAGCGGCCAATACCCTGGTTTGTATAGGACCCTGCCGGATTGAGCAGGTTGGAATTGTTGAACAGGTCGAAACGAACACCCATATCAAACCCCCAGTTGGAGTAGTTCAGGTTGAGCCAGCTTTCCGCACCAAATTTCTGATAGTCGTATTGTGGAATACCCGGCGCAACTATTCGCTCATCGTTGATGAAAAAATTGCCGTTGGATTGCAGTGCACCGGTAATTTTACTCTGATCCTGTGCCGACACACAAAACGAGCCTGCAGAGAGAAGGGTTAGAAAAAGGAGTTTTTTCATTGTTTATCAGATAACTGATTACTGTGACAGCCAGACAGCTGTATTGAATTATTTTTTGCCAAGGAACCCGCCGATAAGACCACCGAGCAGGTCGCCACCACTTTGCTGCTGCTGTCCGCCGCCACCGAGTACCTGACCGAGTACCGAACCGATGAGATCACCCAGTCCAGACTGCTGAGCCTGCTGGGCACCACCCATGAGCATGCCGGCGAGTCCGCCCAGATCCAATCCCTCGCTGCTGCGGGCCTTTCCGATTACGTTCATGACAATCGGAGCCAGAATTGGCATCAGTTTCATCACCTGGTCGGTGCTTATTCCGGCCGACTGGCCAATTTGTGCAGCTGCATTGGACTGGTTGTCGCCGAGAATATGGCCTATGATACCTGCTCCGTTGGCTGCACCGCCGGTGGCTTCACCGGACATCATACCGCCAACCATACCCATAATATCATCAAGAATACTGCCATCGTGGTCGCGGTCGAGGGCTGCCGCAAGTGCAGAAAGGCCACCTTCCGAAGAGGCATTGTTGGCAAGTCCTCCGACGAGTGTGGCAAGAACACCCTGAGTTGCCTGTGATGTTTGCTCAGGAGAAGCACCGATGTGCTGGCTGAGCTGAGAAATCATGTCTTCGGAAACCTGTCCCTGAAGGAGATCGAATAAGTTCATGTGATGAAAATTGCCTTTTAAGCGTGTACAGATAAAAACCAAGGTTCATATTGGGTCTGCAAACCAACGGAAATTTGATTAGTTACCGAAATAATTTTTCCAACAGCGCATTATTTTTAAGAAAAGCCGCAATTTTGGGCCGTCTTTCAAACAAATACCGCGAATCAAGCGTTTGCAATTGACACACCCGGATTACCCGTTGCATGAACTATCGCGCTGCCAAGCAATTCATCATAAAAAAACTCCGTGCCGAGCTGTCTGACAAGCTCCGGTACCACGGTGTGCATCACACGCTGGATGTACTCCGGATGGCCGGTGAAATCGCCGGCAATGAAGGAGTCGGCCGCCGCGACATGGTGCTCGTGAAAACAGCAGCGCTGTTTCACGACTGCGGGTTTGTCAAGAATGAGCACAAAGGTCATGAGATGGTGGGATGCCAGATTGCACGTGAAAACCTGCCGGCATTCGGTTATTCGGAAGACGATATTTCCGCAATCTGTGGAATGATTATGGCCACCCGTATTCCGCAATCACCTGCCAACCTGCTCGAATCCATTCTGTGTGATGCTGACCTCGACTACCTGGGGCGGGAGGATTTCAAGAAAATCGGACAAACCCTCTTCGAAGAGTTCACCGAATACAGTATTCTTCAGGATGAACAGTCGTGGAACAGGCTTCAGGTCAGTTTCCTGTCATCCCACCAGTAT
>JBEGNB010000459.1:0-11508 GCA_041182785.1 Bacteroidota bacterium | reverse complement strand
GCCTCCTTCATTTACTGTCGGTAAAGTTGCTTTCAAACTGGAAACGGAGTCCGTTATGTGGGCTCTGAGCGGGCGTGGCGAAATTGGTAGACGTACCAGACTTAGGATCTGGCGCCGCGAGGCATGGGGGTTCGAGTCCCTCCGCCCGCACTCACACCACTTCAGTCGGATTTGCCGTCTGGTCAACAGATTGCTTCCATAAAGTACGTAGTCAGTCTTTACACCCGGCAGTTCACTTCAACAATACAAAAATACCGATATATGCCCACCGTTGTCCGCCAAGATTTAGACAACACCTCTGCCATCCTGAAAGTAACCATTACCAGAGAGGATCTCAAACCAAAACTTGATGCTGAACTGAAGAAGTTCCGTCAAAGGGTACCCCTGAAGGGTTTCCGTCCGGGACAGGCTCCTGTTGAGCACGTAAAAAAACTTTATGGTGCCTCCATCTTCGCTGATGCGCTGAATGATATGGTCTCCGAAGAGCTGTATGGTTATCTGAGGGAAAGCAATCTGGACATTCTTGGTCAGCCACTGCCTGTTGATAGTCAGGAGAAATTTTCTTTCAAAATCAGTAACCCTGATCCTGAATACGTCGTCAGTTACGAGATTGGTTTTGTTCCGGACTACGATCTGAAGGGCCTCGACAAGTCGTTCGTATTTGAGCGGCTGGAAGTGTCCAACCTGGACGAACTGGCTCAGGAGGATCTTGACTATGCACGCCGCCGGATGGGTAAAACCTCTGAGGTAGATGATACAATTCAGGAAAATGACATGATAAAAATTGCCGCCAGAGAGCTGGATGGCGATTCTGTCAAAGAGGGTGGACTTGAAACCACCATGAGTTTTCTGGTAAAAAGTATTGCCAACGAGGATGTAAAGACCCAGTTGCTTGGCATGAAAGCGGGTGACACACTCCGTTTCAATGCGCGCTCTCTGGAAGGCTATGAGAAAGAGGACATGTACCGCAAATATGTCCTGAACCTCGATCCATCAGACAAGCGGGAAGTTGGTGACATGTTTGAGGGCACAATCGAATCTGTCAGTCGCCTGCAGGAAGCTGAAATGGATGAAGAGTTTTTCAAAAATTACTTCAACAACGATACCATTACTACGCCTGAAGCCGCTCTTGAGGAACTCAAGAAGGGCATCCGCCGTTTTTACGATACGCGTGCCGATGCTGTTCTTATGAGAAAACTTCAGGACCATCTTATGGATCTGAACAAGGTTGATTTGCCTGAAAAGTTTCTCAAACGCTGGCTGGCTGCCACAAACAAGGGAGAGCTTTCGGAAGCGCAGATAGAAGACGAGTTTCCCGCATTTGCCGAAAATCTTCGCTGGACCATCATTCGCGATGATATCAAGAAGCGTTATTCCATCGAAGTGACCGATGAAGATATCCGGGAGGCCTTCACCCAGAAGCTCCGTAACTACTTCAGTTTCGAGATGCCTGCCCATCTCCTCGACTCAACCATCAACAGAATGATGGAAAACAAGAAAGATGTGGAGGAAACCCAGCGCGATATTGAACTTGAAAAATTATTCACTGCTATCAGGGATCAGGTTTCCATCACTGAAAAGCCTGTAAGTTCGGCTGAACTGCACGAAATCGTGGATTCTCTGAATGCAGCGGCGAAGAAAGAACAGCAGCCATCTGAAATCGCGCTGTAACCTTTTGCAAGCTGATTTGTTTTAAATGCCTCAATAACTGTTTACTATGTTCGACAAACACGAATTTCAGAAGTACGCTACAAGGCACCTTGGAATGAGCAGTATGCACCTCGAAAGGTATATGGCTGCCTCAGTTCCCAATATTCAGGCTTTCACTCCGGCGGTCATCGAGGAGCGCCCCATGCACGCCACACAGCTCGATGTCTTCAGCCGACTGATGATGGATCGCATCATATTCCTCGGTGTACCTGTAGATTATTATGTCTCCAACGTGATTCAGGCTCAGCTCCTGTTCATGGAATCAACTGATCCCAAGCGCGATATCCAGATTTTTATCAATAGTCCCGGTGGCTCGGTCATTGATGGCCTGGGTATTTACGACACGATGCAGTATGTATCTCCGGATATTGCCACAATCTGTACCGGTCTGGCTGCCAGCATGGGTGCTGTATTACTCGCTGCCGGTGCCAAGGGCAAGCGCAGCTGCCTCAAACACAGCCAGATTATGCTTCACCAGCCGAGTGGTGGTGCTCAGGGTCAGGTATCTGATATCGAGATATCTTACAAGCTGATCAAAAAGATGCAGAAATCTCTGTATGATATTCTCAGTTCACACACAGGCCAATCCTATGAAAAGGTAGAAGCTGACTGTGACCGCGACAACTGGCTCACAGGAGAAGAGGCAAAAGCTTACGGGCTTATTGACGAAGTTCTCGACAGGGCGAAACCCCAAAAATAAACCCGATGATTAAAAAAGGTAATCCTCCTCAAAACCATTGCTCATTTTGCGGACGTGGCGAAGAAGACGCCATGATTCTTATCTCCGGTATAGAGGGAAGAATCTGCGAAGTTTGTGCAGAAAAAGCACAGGAAATTATTGATCAGGAGTTGCGCAAGGCGGGCGTGGAACCCCCCAAGGGTAAATCTGCACCCAAAAAAGGTGGTGCTTACAGCGGTCCGTTGAAGGTATTGCCTCCAAAGGAAATCAAGAAGATTCTGGATGAGTATGTAATCGGTCAGGAGGATGCCAAAAAAGTACTTTCCGTTGCCGTTTACAACCATTACAAACGCCTTCAGCAGCTTGAATCCGGCAATACAAAGTTGTTCGAGGATGTCGAAATCGAAAAGTCGAATGTGCTTTTTATCGGCCAGACAGGTACAGGAAAGACGCTGATGGCCAAAACCATCGCCAAACTGCTTCATGTGCCCTTCACTATTGTTGACGCTACGGTATTCACCGAAGCTGGCTATGTTGGTGAAGATGTGGAAAGTATTCTGTCCCGCCTGCTACAGGTGTGCGATTATGATGAGAAGGCTGCCGAGCGCGGTATTGTTTACATTGATGAAATTGACAAAATCGCCCGTAAACAGGACAATCCTTCTATCACCCGCGACGTATCGGGTGAGGGGGTTCAGCAGGGTATGCTGAAAATACTGGAAGGATCCGAAGTGCTTGTACCGCCACAGGGCGGCCGAAAGCACCCCGAACAGAAACTGGTTAAAATCAATACCCATAATATTCTGTTTATCTGCGGCGGCGCTTTCGATGGTATCGAAAAAATCATCGCCCGTCGCGTGAACACACAGGTTATTGGTTATGGCAAGAAGGATATGGAAGAAATTGACAAGGAAAATCTCCTGCAATATGTTAGTGCGCAGGATGTCAAAACTTTCGGACTTATCCCGGAACTCGTGGGGCGCCTGCCTGTAATTGCTCATCTTGAGCCGCTTGACAGGGAATCGCTGAAGCGTATCCTCACCGAACCTAAAAACGCATTGATCCGGCAGTACAAGAAATTGTTTGCCATGGAAGATATAGAGCTCATTCTCCAGCCGGAGGCAGTTGACATGATTGCTGAAAAGGCTTTTGAGTTCAAGCTCGGAGCCCGCGGCCTGCGCGCACTGTGTGAAGGTCTGCTCACTGATGCCATGTTCGAACTCCCCGGATCAGTTGAGAATGGAGGTAGCCGGCAGTTGATTATTGACGCCAACTACGTCAGGGAAAAACTGGAAGGGTCACGAAAAGCCAAACTCAAAGCTGCCTGAACAAGACAGAGCATACTCAATCAGGGTATGCTCTATCCTTTTCTGCCGGGATTGTCCTTCAAAAATGCCTCCCAGCCTGTATAGCTTTTTTTTCCGCCCGCCAGAGGACCCGAGGACTGGTACCAGTGACACAGGGCAGTAGCCAGTGCATCGGTGGCGTCGAAGTACTTTTCTGAAAATTTCATTCGCAGAATATTCTCGAGCATGCCGGCAACCTGCTCTTTGGAGGCGTTCCCGTTTCCGGTTACCGCTTTTTTGATTTTTTTAGGCATATACTCTGTGATGGTTAGTCCGTTCACCATGCCCGCTGCAATGGCTACTCCCTGCGCTCTTCCAAGTTTCAGCATTGACTGAACATTCTTCCCGAAAAAGGGCGCTTCAATCGCCATTTCACCGGGCTTATGCTGCAGTATGATGTCCTGAACTTGCTCAAAAATATAACGGAGCTTCTCCGTGGCCTCGTCGCTGATATGTGCGAAGGTTACCACGCCCATCTCCAGAACACGGATGTTTTTCTTGTCTGCATCTATGAGGGCGAATCCGAGCACGTTGGTGCCGGGGTCTATACCCAGTATGCGCACAGGCGCCGGAGTTTCCATCAGAGACGGTCTTTAAAGTTGCGGAGACTGAGTGTCAGGAAAACGAGCGCCATTCCGCCCATGACTAGGGTGTGTTTCCATAGTACCTCAAGCCCGACACCTTTGATCATTATTCCTTTTACGACAGGATTGAACCAGGTGGCTGGTATGGCGCTGCCTATTATCTGAAGCGGAACTGGCATACTTTCCCGGGGGAATATAAACCCCGATAACAGTACAGTAGGCATCATCAGTCCCAGCGCAGATATGAACATGGCGCTCATCTGATCTTTCACTTTTGTACTGATGAAAATGCCGAGCGAGAGCGCCACAAACATATACAACATACACTCTGCAGCGAGAAGCAGCGCAGAGCCCGCCATAGGCATACCGAAAACAAGGATACCCAGTGCCACTACCACCGTGGCATTAACCATGGAAAGTACCAGATACGGCGTTGTCTTGCCGAGAATAATCTGGAGCGGGCGCAGCGGCGATACCAGCAGTATTTCCATTGTTCCAAGTTCCTTTTCCCTGGCGATGGTGATACTGGTCATCATGGCTGAAACAAGCATCAGAATCAGTGTCATCACACCGGGGACAAAATTAAAGGCACCTTTCTGGTCGGGGTTGTAGCGCATGCGGGTTTCTGTATTGATTACAAGTCCCGGCTGACTGTTGCCCTCGGCCCCGACCCGCTCACGCTGGAAGTCCTGAACGATGGCGTTCACATAATTAATGAGGGTAGTGGCAGTATTGGGGTCAGATGCATCTCCGATGAGTTGTATTTCAATACCATCCTTTCTGGACTGGGCAGCGAAATCTTGCGGAATAACGATGGCCAGTTTGATTTTTCCTTTTCTGAAGGCGGGTTCCAGTTCTTCTTCGGAGGACAGCATCTGGTCAATATGAAAATAACCGCTGGAGGATAGCTTGTTGAGCAGAGCAATACTTTCCGAATCTCCCGAGTGATCGAGAACGGCAATGGATGCGTCTTTGATTTCGTTGGTAAGTACGAATCCGAAGAGAAGTACCTGTGCAACAGGCATGCCAAACAGAATCATCAGCGTCCTGCGATCGCGCATGATATGAAGGAATTCTTTCCGGATGAATGCGAGGAATCGGCCCATAATGTTTATTTTATTCAGACTGACTTTCCAGTACCCAAACTCCCGGCAGATTTCTGCCGAGTTGGTCATAGTCGAGGCCGTATCCTACTACAAACTTGTTTTCAATATCAAAACCGGTCAGGTCAACCTGAATTGGGAAAATCTGTGCTTCAGGTTTCCTGAGAAATGCTGTGAGAGTAACCGAGGCAGGCTGGTAGCCGGCAAGCGTATCGAGGAATACATGGAGTGTGCGGCCTGTATCCACGATATCCTCGACGATTACGATATGTCTTCCGGCAATATCGGTATTTAGTCCGGCAGACGTGGTTACCGTACCCGAGGATGTGGTTCCGGAGTAGGAAGAGAGCCTGACAAATGTCATTTCACATGGCGCATTGTAGGCGCGTACCAGATCGGCAGCGAACATAAAAGCACCATTCAGTATCACAATAAACAGCGGATTCTTGTCGCCCAGCCTGACAAAGAGTTCTTTGCCCAGTTCGGTTGTTCGTCTGCTGACTTCTTCTTCTGATATCAGAGGAACGAAGTTCAGATCGTGGAGCCTGATTTTCATAGATATTCAGCGCCTGATTTCGTTATAGCCAATTCGTTTTCTCAAGTCGGCAGCGAATTGCAGCATGGCAGTTCTCGCAGCCGGAGCCATATCGGGTATCAGTTCCGGATCGGCCTCTGCGCGTGCAATCGGCACTGCAATGTATGTGGTTTTTCCTGCAGAATCCTTGTGGATATAACGCCACACCGGTATTATCCCGTTTTTGCCTGTTTCTGCCTTGTCAGCACCTTCTTTTTTCAGGAGTTCAACTTCAAACATGATACCACCGTCAGTATGTGGTTTGAGCTGGTTTGATATGTAGTTTCCCAGAGAGTAAACCACTACCACATTTTTGTCGGGGATTTCTGGTGTGAAAGATTGTTCCTGCCTGACTGGCTGTACAACGTGTGGATGTGATCCAATGATGAGGTCGGCACCGTTGCGTGCCAGAAAGGCAGCGAGATCTCTTTGTTCCGCGTTTTCATTGAGCTGGTACTCCAGTCCCCAGTGCATGAAAGCAATGATATAGTGAGGTCTGAGAGACTTTGCCCTTTCCAGATCAACTGCTATGCTGGTTTTATCAATCAGATTAACGATGGTGGGAGAATCTGTGGGTACGCCGTTTGTACCGTAGGTGTAGTTAAGCAGAGCCAGCCGGAAACCGTTTTTGGATAATATCAGCGGATACTGGGTGTCGCGCTCGCGCACATCGGCGAAAGTGCCTGTATGCGATAACTTCAGGCGATCGAGTGCACGTACCGTACTGATTACTCCGGCGCCTCTTGCATCATTGGAGTGGTTATTGGCAGTTACCAGTACATCAAATCCTGCATTTTTAAGCGCTTCAGCCAGTGCATCGGGGCTTCTGAACATCGGATAGCCGGTGTACGGCGGCTTCCCGGGCAGCGTGAGTTCCAGATTGGCTATGGCCAGATCGGCGCTGCTCACAATTGGCTGTACGTAACGGAAGCAGGGCTCATAGTCATATTTTTTATCCTTGATCAGTTGTGCACTTGCAATCTGTGGGGCATGCCCCATCACATCTCCGGCGAAGAGCAGGCGCAGGGTATCGGTCTTTATTTGCGCTGCAGCGGGTACTGTGTACACCGAAAATGCCAGTAAAAGAACTGTGCTGAACCAGTTTACGGATATTGTGCGCATGAATTGCCAAATTTCCAGCAAAGTAAGCGCAAATTATGTCAACTTTGGGCTTTCTTAACAGCTGATATTCAAACATGAAAGGCAGTCTTACCTTCCCGCTTCTTTTGATAGCATTTTTATGCGGTATTTTCGTGAGCTGGAATTACTTTCAGCCGAAAAAAAGGTCCGTCGAGGACGCATCGGTGATTTTGGAAAAGATTGAGGCAGTGAAAAAACTGATCACTGTCGAGGGGCACTTTTCAGAAATTTACAACTACTCTGAATACCAGGGTTACTTCACTTTTTTCTGGGACAAGAAGATACTGGTCAGGGTTCGTGCCACGGTGGCGGCCGGCTATGATCTGAATGCCATGAAAGTAGAGGCGGATCCACTCACGAAGACGGTTTACATGAGCGCACTGTCTGAGCCACAGATTCTGAGTATTGACCATACACTCGACTATTATGACATTTCTGAGGGGATATTTGAGTCTTTTTCCTCTGAAGACTACAATCGGATAAACCAGCGCGCCAAAGATATTATCCGGGATCAGGCGGTGAAGAGTAATTTATTGAATGAGGCTCGCAATCAGGGGAACCAGATGGTGGAGCTGATCAGATTTATGGTGGAGAGTGCCGGCTGGCGACTTCAGACAGGAGAGAAGGGCATACAGGAAACGCCCAAAGTAGCAAATTAAACACACCAGCATTTCCAAACAATCCCTACTTTTGAGGGATAAAATTCAAACGCAAAATATGAAGTCAAGGCTTTTTTTTCTGTTTTTCGCGCTTTTGGCAACTCAGACTCTCTTTTCTCAGATAATGACCCCGGCAGATGATGCTGCCATGAGGAAGGTCACCGAACAACTCACGGAGAAGTATAATCTGAGCGCAGATCAGGCCAAGCAGGTATATCAGATTCAGCAGCGCAAAAACCGCAACCTGACAGAGATTACCGCACTGCAGCAAAGTAATCAGGCGCAATATCAGGCCAAAATCAGAAATATTCAGGAGGGTACACTGGCCAATATCCGCCGGGTACTCAATTCAAAGGAACAGGTGGATGCTTTCCAGCAAACACAGGCCGAAGTACGGGGGCTGCGTTCTGCCAAAAGAAAGGAAATGACTACTCAGGGAGCTTCAAAGGAGGCTGTGGAGGCCGCAGTTCTGGCAATCTACGCGGAATAATTTTTAAAGCCACATGCTCATTTTTGCTGTAAGACTCATTCTGGAAGATCAGGGACGATTATTGTTCCTCCGACAGAGAAAGAGGAATGGAGGGCGTTATACCCTGATCGGTGGTAACGTGGAAGAAACAGAATTTGCCCGCGAGGCACTCGCCCGCGAAGCGGAAGAGGAGGCTGCCATACACGTGAGTCCCGAGGACATGACACTGGTGCATGTACTTCACAGGCACAAGCTCGCGAAGAGTCAGACCCTGCTTGTACTCTATTTCAGGGCATCCAGATTCAAAGGAGAACCCGCATCAAGGGAATTACACAAGTTCGCCGATGTATCCTGGTTTCAGGCCGAGGCACTTCCGGAAGAGGTTTCAAAACCGACCCGGCATGTGCTGGAGCAGATACACAAAGGCGAGATTTACTCGGAGTTTCCCGCCCGGAGCAAAGTACTTGCCTTTTGGGAGCAGGTTGGTCAGAAATGGACTGGTTTAACCGATTTTTGAAGTAATGATGAAAAAACTCCATGCCATATTGTTACTGCTTGCCGCACTGCTGTCGCCATTCGTTTCGCAGGCCACACACAATCGGGCCGGAGAAATTCATGTAGAGCAGATTGGGCCACTTACCCTGAGAGCTACCATTATTACCTGGACGAAAATCAGCGGTCCGAGTATTAATGCGGACAGAGACACCCTCGAACTGAACTGGGGTGATGGTCTTGTTCAGAAAGTGGCCAGACGGAACGGCAATGGGAACGGGCAACTGGTTGCTCCCGATGTCAAGTATAATGTCTATATCGCTGAACATTCGTACGCAGGTCCGGCCACCTACCGAATTTCCATGACGGACATGAACCGGAATGGCGGAATCAGGAATGTGAATTATCCGGCGTCTGATAATATACCATTTCACATTGAAACGATTTATACATTTCAAGACCCGCAATTCGGGGGAGTGAACACAACTCCGCGACTTTTACAACCTCCTATTGATCAGGCCTGTGTGGGTCGCCCGTTCAAACACAATCCAAATGCCGACGACCCCGATGGTGACAGCCTGTCGTACCAACTGATTGTGCCGCTGCAGGGTATAGGTACTCCGGTTATCAGGTATGAGTTTCCCGACCAGATTGGTGGTAACAGTGCCAATAATGTGCTCCAGATCAACCCGGTTACCGGTGATATCCTCTGGGCTTCGCCCAGGGAGGCCGGGGAGTATAATATTGCCTTTATCGTGGTGTCGTGGCGCGGCGGAGAGCCTATTGATACCACGATCCGGGATATGCAGATATTCGTTAATTCCTGTGATAATGCCCCTCCGCTGGTACAGGCTCCCGATCAGGTTTGCGTAGTAGCAGGCGATACGCTCAGGTTCGAGGTACAGGCTACCGATTTTGATCAGGGGAATCTGGTGAAACTCACGGCAATCGGTGCACCCATCAACAGTGAGTATAGTCCGGCAACCTTCACTGCATCCCCTGTCCATCTTGCACCACCTGTGACGGGTCTTTTTCGATGGATTACTGCCTGTGAGCATATATCGCAGCAGCCGTATTCAGTCGTTTTCAAGGCTACCGATTCACTTGATTTTCCTGAGCTTGCCGACCTGAAGACTACCCAGATAAAGGTGGTTGGCCCGCCTCCCGGCGGTGTACAGGCAGATGCATCACAAAATGAAGTAATTATTACATGGGACAAACCCTACCGGTGTGAGGATGCTGCAGAGAACTATTTTCTCGGATTCTCGGTATGGAGAAGGGAGGGTAGCAATCCCTTTATTCCCGATACCTGCACACCGGGACTTGCAGGCAAGGGTTATGAAGAAATCATATTTGTCACAAAGCTGGTGCAGGATGGCAGGTATCGTTTCGCAGACAAACAGGTGGAAAGAGGACGAACTTACTGCTACAGAATACTGGCCAAGTTTGCCCGGCGATCAGCTGCCGGCTATCCATACAATATTGTCGAAAGCCTTGCTTCTGCCGAGGTTTGTGTTCAGTTGCCAAGAGATCTGCCGCTTGTCACGAATGTTTCTGTAGAGGAAACGAGTACCACTGGTGGTAAAATCCGGGTTCTGTGGTCCAAACCGGTAGCGCAGGATCTCGATACAGTTATTAACCATGGTCCGTATCGCTATCAGTTGCTGCGTGCCCCCGGACTTGCGGGCGGTTCTTTGCAGGAGGTACCCGGAGCGTCGTTTGTTGCCCCGTCTTACTCAGCCGCGAACGATACCGTATTTGAGTTTGACAGTCCGCTGAATACCGTTGCCGGGGGGTATCACTATCAGGTTGACTTTTATGTAAAAGGAAATATACTGCTCGGCTCCACCAATGAGGCTTCTTCAGTATTCCTCGCCGTATCGCCTTCAGACAGGGCAAATATCCTGTCATGGCAGGCTAAAGTCCCGTGGAATAACTACAGACATATCGTTTACAGGAAAAACCCGGGAGCATCGCAATTTGATTCGATTGGAGTGTCTGACAAACCCTACTATGAAGACAGAGGGCTTGTTAATGGAAAAGAGTACTGTTATTTTGTAAAAACCATAGGGACCTACTCCATCATAGGGGTGAAAGATCCGCTGTACAATCTGTCTCAGGAGGTGTGTTCGGTACCCGAAGACCTGACTCCGCCCTGTCCGCCGGTCTTGTCCGTATCGAATCTCTGTGACGATCCGGATTTTGATTCCGGCCCTCCCTACAGGAACAGTTTGTCGTGGACTAATCCGAATACAGTTTGTGATGGATCCGATGATGCCACGCGGTATAAAGTATGGTATGCAGAAGGGGAGAATGAGCCGCTTATTTTGATCGGCGAGCAGAGCGATGCCAATAATACGACTTTTGTTCATTTTCAGGATACTGAACTGGCCGGCTGCTATGCTGTTTCAGCGCTCGATTCTGCCGGCAATGAAAGCGCCCGAAGTAACATTGTGTGCGTGGATAACTGTCCGAAATACGAACTTCCCAATGCTTTCACGCCGAATGGTGACAACGCAAACGACCTGTTTACGCCGTTTCCGGGCTGGCGGTTTATAGATCGTGTTGATTTTCAGGTATTTAATCAGTGGGGAAACCTGGTATTTACTGCAACTGATCCGGTACTGAACTGGGATGGTACCGATCAGCAGGGGAAAGACTTGACTCCCGGTACCTACTACTTCGTTTGCAAGGTCTTTGAATCAAGGGTAGGAGGGGTGGTACTTCGTCCGGAGTTGCTAAGTGGATACAT
>JBEGNB010000458.1:0-14623 GCA_041182785.1 Bacteroidota bacterium | reverse complement strand
CTCCACACACATTTGAAGACGTACTCAGGTCAAATATTTCCGAGGTCATGCCCGGTGAGGCAGGCGACATGCTGTTCAGCTCCATCAGGGAGATCGCTACCATGCAGCGCAGCGGTCTGTTGTCATTTGGTTTCTTCCTGGCCATCTGGTTCGCCTCCAATGGTATGGTATCCATGATGGAGGGAATGAAGAAAAACTACAGTTCCTTCAAAAAACGCAACTTTCTTCAGAGCAGAATAACAGCGTTTCAGCTCACTTTTCTGGTGAGTATGGTACTGGTGGGTTCTGTAATATTCGTGATTCTGGGTGATCTGATACTGGATTTCGTATTTCGCTATATCAAGGCAGATTTCGTCACCAGAATGTTGATTTTCAGTTTCAGGTGGGTAGTGGTAATCCTGTTGTTTTACACCACTTTTTCCACCATTTACCGATATGGCTCCTCGACACGCCGGCCAATACCGTTTTTCAATCCAGGCGCCATGCTTGCTTCCCTGCTTTCCATTCTTGTTTCGTGGGGCTTTTCCTTTTATGTGGACAATTTCGGCAATTACCACACGCTTTACGGATCCATCGGCGCGCTGATTGTACTTATGATCTGGATACAGACCAACTGCTTCATCCTGCTCATCGGTTTTGAACTGAATGCCGGAATTGCCGTACTTCGCGACCAGATGTCAGCAGAGTAAACGTTCAGCTATAACCTGATCCAGAAAGTGCTTCCTTCCTCGACGGCACTTTCAAAGCCGACCGTACCGCCCATCATTTCGGCGTATCGCTGCACGATGTAGAGGCCCAGCCCGGTACCCTGCGTGGTATTGACTGCATTACTGGCGCGGAAGAAACGATCAAAAAGGTGTTTCTGATCCTGATAAGGAATCCCCATTCCCCTGTCTTTTACGCTGATCAGAATTTCATCGGGGCTGACAGAACTCTCGACAACAACGGGAGCCCCCTCGGGCGAGTATTTAATGGCGTTGGAAATGAGGTTGATCAGAATATTTTTAGTCAGGTTGGCGTCAATGCGCACCAGGTCATCGCCTGAATGATGGTGGATGAAGGTTTGTCCGTTTTTGAAAATATTTCTCAGTGTTTCGTGTACATCCTGTACCAGCTCCCTGATATCAATATTTTCCGGATTGACAGAAACCCGTCCTTCTTCCAGTCGCCCCAGCGACAGAAACTCGGTCAGAATCGTATTCAGTCCGTTTACAGCGCTCTTGATTCGTTCGGCGTGCTTTTTCACATTGGCGATATCTTGCCTGTCGGCATACTGCTGTATGAGTCCTGATGACGACAGTACCGATGTGAGCGGGGTGCGGAATTCGTGGGAGGCCATGCTGACAAACCGGCTTTTCAATTCGCCGAGTTCGCGCTCCTTGTCAAGCAGAGACTTGAGTTCGTTTTTGGCCTGTTCGAGCTCTTCGGTACGCTCTGCCACCTTGTTTTCCAGACTTTCATTCAGTTCCCGAAGTGCTTGTGACAAACTTGACAGCTCCTGTTTCTGTTTCAGAATAGAGTGCTCGTTATTCTTTCTGATCGTGTTATCTACGACGAACGCTACCACATATTCGCTGTCCTGAATACGAAAAGGGCTCAGACTGACTTCCACGGGCAATTCGCTGCCGTCCTTTTTTTTACCGAACAGGCTGAGTCCGATACCCATAGGCCGAGCGTTCGGATTTTTGTGAAAACTGGTTCGGTGGCCCACATGCCTTGAGGAAAACCGGTTCGGAATCAGAACTTCAATTTTGTTACCGACCAGTTCACCCGGGAGATAACCAAACAGCTGTTCAACCGACGGATTGGCCATAACAATATCGCCGCTCCGGTTGGCGAGGAGGATACCCTGATTTGCGTGTGCAAAAAGTGCCTTGAAACGGCCTTCCTGCAGCTCTTCCTCTTCCCTTAGTTGCATAAATTTGATTACAAAAAAAGCAGCAGCCAGGAAACTGACTATGGCAGGCGCTCTTTCGAGAAGCATCTGTTCTAGCGACGTATCCTGCGGTTTAATAACCAGCACAATGATAGACAGCACCGTTGTAACCACGGCAAGAAGCATCACGTCACTTTTTTCACGGAAAAAAACAGCCAGAAAGTGTGCTAGAAGATAGGCGAAGACAATATCGTAATGTCGCGGGATGAGCAGGTCAGCTACGAACACACAGGCCACTATTACCCAGACCAGGCGGGCGAAGTGGGTATTTTTTTCAAAGGTCAGCATTGTGCAAATTTGAAGAAAAAAATCCGCACCCGCAGTATTACATCACCATATTTTGAAAAAACAGCCCGTTTTTGCCATTCAGGACATGGCATAGGTGCTTTCACCCTCATTTTTCAGGATACGTCGCGCGGCCAGATTGCTCATACCCACACCAAACAATACAATGGAGATGGAACTGGCCGGCATCAGCACAGCCGCCACCAGCGGAGAAAGTTGTCCGGTAACCGCGTAGGCAAGTCCGATGGCATTATAGGTAAATGCCACAGCATACGACCAGTGTACCACACGTACGCCTGCACGCGAGAGGCGCACAAAGGAGGGCAGATTGGGAAACTCCCTTGCGTTCAGTATGGCATCGCAGGCGGGAGTAAAATTATTGGTATCTTCTGCCACCACCACACCGAGATCGCTTTGTCGCAGGGCACCTGCATCATTCAGGCCATCGCCAATCATCATTACTTTGTGGCCATCCGACTGCATCTCTTTTACAAAATCAAGTTTATCCTGCGGACTTTGGTTGAAACGCATGACCTGCGTGTCGGGGAAAAAGGGTCGCAGGCGAACTGCTTCCTGATCGTGGTCGCCCGAAAGCAGCCAGACAGGCCGGTCGGATTTGTTTTTTGAGAAAACGCTACTGCCAAAGAAATTCAGAACCGTTTCCAGTCCGGCTCTATAGCGACTTTTCACCTCAAAACATCCTGCAATTTCACCATTGACCGAGACAAATACGCCTTGTCCCTGGCCGCCGGTAAAGGCCGGTGATCCCACCCTGATTTCCAGTCCGTTTACCGAGCCGCTCACCCCTTTTCCGGTTATTTCCTCAAAAGAATCCGGCTTTAGTACCGGAAACGGGGAGAGTGCCTCATAGATGCGGCGGCTGAGTGGATGTGCCGAATGTCGGGTGAGCGACCTGACAGCCACTTTTTCATCGTGAGAAAGCGCCCTTCCGTGGAACTGCATCTGTTGTCCGGCAACATTGGTAATCGTGCCGGTTTTATCAAAAATAACCGTATCAACTGCAGAGAAGGCTTCCACAACTTTAATATTCTTGACATAAAAGCCATGTCGGCCGAGCATACGCATGACATTACCGAGAGTAAAGGGAATAGACAGTGCCACCGTACAGGGACAGGCTACGATCATCACCGCGGTGAAGGCGTTAATTCCCTTTGAGAAATCGCCGGTTAACGTCCAGTACAGAAAAGCTCCGCCACCTACAGCAAGAATAATCCAGGAAAAAACACGTCCGGCCTGATCGGCCAGTTTCGTCACATTGCCGCTCTCCGGTTTTTTGAAGGCGTTATCGTTCCACAGCCGCGTGAGACTGCTCTGAGAAACCCTGCGAGTGAGCGAGATTTCAATACTTTCTCCGATTTGCTTGCCGCCTGCGTAAATCCTGTCGCCGCTTTTTATTTCCACGGGAGCCGCTTCACCCGTTACAAAGCTGTAATCAACGAGTGCCGGGCCCTTTAGCAGAATTCCGTCTGCGGGAATAATTTCCTGGCCGCGCACTACAATGACATCTCCCGGAACCAGACGTTGAATGGGAACTGTATTTTCCTCATCACCCCTCCTCACGGTAGCGGCTACGGGGAAATAGGATTTGTAGTCGCGTTCGAAAGAGAGTTCGTGCCAGGTACGTTGCTGGAACCATCGTCCGATGAGCAGCAGGAATGTAAGTCCTGCGAAAGAATCGAGATAACCCGGACCGGAATGCGTCAGAATTTCCCATAAACTGCGCAGAAAGAGCGATCCCAGCGCCAGACAAAGCGGTATGTCAATATTGAGTTGCCGGGTGCGGATTCCCTGCCAGGCAGAAATAAAGTAGTCTTTGGCACTGTAAAAAAGGACAGGAAGGGATAATACGATGCTCAGATAGCCGAAAATACCGGCGAACCACTGAAAAGTTTCCTGATCCATACCTACATAATCGGGGAAACTGAACAGCATGATGTTCCCAAAAGCGAAGCCGGCGATACCAAGTTGGTATGCCAGCTTCCTGTTGAGTTTAGGTGTTTCCTGCTTATCCACATCGCCCAGATTAATCTCCGGGGCATATCCTATCGAGCCGAGCAGGGCAGCTATCTTTCTGAGTGAAGTTTCCTGCGGGTTATAGGAAACTGTAACAGTCTTTTTCAGAAAATTGACCCTTGAGCTGTCAACTCCGCTATCCAGTTTATACAGATTTTCCAGGAGCCAGATACAACTGGCACAGTGCATCCCGGGCAAATAAAAAGTAATCCGGTTTTTGTATTCACTACCGAACTCCAGCAATTTTTCCTGTACTTCAGGGTCATCGAGGTACGCGTAGGATTTGGAATTTTTCGGGTTTTTAAGGCTTATTCCTGCGTTTTCATCCAGATTATAATAATTGCAGAGTCCGTGTGTGTTCAGTATCTCATACACCATTTTGCATCCGTCGCAACAAAAAACCTTGTCGTCCATTTTCAGCCGCTCATCTTCACATTTTTCATGGCAGTGGTAGCATTCCGCTACCGGTTTTACCACATTTCGGGGCTGGAGGAGAGCAGAGGCGGGCATATATCCAACTTTTGATGAGAACAAATACGTTCTCGGCACGAATACCGGTCACGTATCGGGCACAAAAGTAGAAGTCAGGTATCGCAGTGGATGCTGACGGCTGTCACCGGCAATGGTGATTCAGGTTAACTCAGCGTTTGGAAATGCGGTTTAGCGTGATTGTGCGCTGCATGCGGCTTTTGAAGCGTCCTACTTCTTCCGAACGAAGTGCCGTGTGCTTGGTTGAGCGCCCCTGTACGCGTGCGCGCCATTTTTTCCAGTTCTGTAGTCGCATCTCGGACTTCATCAGGGCGATGACTTCGGCTTCGGTGATGCCGAACTGGGCGAGAATGGCATCGAAAGGCGTGCGATCTTCCCACGCCATCTGAACGATGCGGTCAATTTCATCAGCACTCAGCAGAGCGCGCAAATCTGATACTTTTCTCGCCATTGATACCAAATAATGCCTTCCAAACAAGAATTCGGCCTGTATGTTTGCCGAATCGGGGGATTTATATTTACCTTAGTTGCTTAATACCCGTCACTATGATGAAAAGATTCCTCTTCCTTGCGTTTTTGCTGCCACTTTTTGTGAATGCTCAGGTTTCCCAGGATGTGACTGTACCACTCACCGCCACGGTAAGCCAGTCGCCGGTTTCCGTGCTGATTGAATGGCCCAACCCGACAGGTGGCAATCTGCTCCTCCTGCGCAGAACCAAAGGTCAGTCCGGAACCCAGTGGATTTCACTGATTAACGCCACGGGCAGTACTCTGACCAGCTATAACGATCAGAATGTTGTGGCGGGCCAGACCTACGAGTATGCCCTGCGACGCACCACAACCTTTGACGCATTCGGATACGCGCACGTGGCCGTACATGCGCCTGCGACCGACAGTCGCGGGAAGGTGATGATTGTGATTGATTCCACCAACGCCAGCGCACTTGCCTTTGAACTTGACAGGCTTAAAAATGATATGATTGGTGATGGATGGCAGGTTATTACCCGTCAGATCGGCAGCAATGCTACGGTTACTTCGATTAAAAGCATGATTGGAACGGCCTACAGTCTTGATCCGCAGGGGCTGAAGCAGGTACTCCTCATCGGAAGTGTACCGGTACCCTATTCCGGTAACACAGCGTGGGACGGGCACGGCGACCATCAGGGTGCGTGGCCGGCAGATGTTTACTACGGTGACCTGTACGGGCTCTGGACCGATGTAACGGTTAACAATATCACCCCTTCCAGGCCTGCCAATCAGAATGTTCCCGGTGACGGGAAGTTTGATCAGAGCTATATACCGTCCATTGTGGAGCTGGCTGTCGGGCGTGTTGATTTCAGGAAGATAGACGCACCGGCCTTCGGAGAGACCGATGCCACCGGACTTATCAGGCGCTATCTGGATAAAAACCACGCCTGGCGCACGGGAGCATACGAGGTGGAGCAAAGGGCGCTGGTGGATGACAATTTCGGGTATTTCGGCGGTGAAGCTTTCGCTGCCAACGGATACCGAAATGCCTATCCGGTTGTTGGACCGGCCAATATTGTGAATACCGATTTTTTCAATAACACCAATCCGCAGACCTGGCTCATTGGGTACGGATGCGGTGGCGGCCATTATCAGGGTGCCGGCGGCGTGGGCAGCAGCTCCAATTTTGCAACCGATACCATTAATATAGTGTTTTCCAATCTGTTTGGCAGCTACTTTGGCGACTGGGACCACGAGAGCAATCCGTTTATGGTGGCAGCGCTGGCATCGAGGGGCGGCATACTGACCTGCTCATGGGCTGGAAGGCCTCATCAATTCTATCAGGCGCTCGCTTCGGGTGAAACCATGGGTTACTGCATCAGAGAAACGCACAATGCACAGTATAACAACGGATTTGTCAATACATTCGGGAGAAGCGGCGCACATATCACCCTGCTGGGCGACCCGACACTTCGGGTGAATGTAGTGGCCCCGCCATCCGGTGTACAGGCCGAAAGAATATGTGGCAACGTACATGTTTCGTGGCAACCTTCAGTCAAGGGAGTTGATGGCTATCTCGTTTACCGAAGCCTTTCTGCCGATGGTCCGTTCATCAGAATTTCCTCCCAGACTGTAACAGATACGGTATTTACGGATTTTAACCCGGTTGAGGGAACCCTCTACTACCAGATCAGGGCCGTCAGGAATACTGCGAACGCAGGCGGAGGGGTTTACACCAATAACAGCACCGGATCAACCGGGTCAGTTGTATTTACCACTCCTGCCCCCCTTGAAGTCAGTGCTGCAGCCACCGTGATAACCTGTGCCGTACCGGAAGCAGCCATTACTTCTTCAGCCAGCTTCGATGTTTCCTCCTGGAACTGGAGTGGACCGGGGGGCTTTGCGTCTTCCGATCCGGTAGCGCTGACTACCATTCCGGGAACATATGTACTGACGGCCACCGACGCCAGCGGCTGCACAGCCACTACAGCAGTGGCTGTACAGATTGATACCGTGGCTACCAACGGCCCCATACTTCCCGGAACAGCCATCATCTGCGATGGCGATTGTCTGAACCTCGTCACAGCAGGTATCTACACAGTCTCACCCAGTGAAATATGCGACCCGGGTACTTATATCATTACCGTAACAAACAGCAGTAACGGCTGTACGACTACCTCTTCCGTTTCAATTACAGAACCGGCGCCTATACTTTTCAATGCCACAATTACGGACGAGACTTCACCGGGCGCTTCCAACGGTGCCATTACGGTGAATATTACCAGCGGAATACCGGTATCGTTTCTGTGGAGTAACGGCGCCAGCACCCAGCATCTGACAGGGCTTGGTGCCGGGGTTTATACCCTGACAGTGACCGACCTGACAAATGGTTGTTCAGACATTCTAACCTTCGAAGTGGGTGTGGGCATGTCGGCTACCGGCGAGATACCGGGACTGGTTGGCTATACCCTTGCGCCCAATCCGGCAGCGGGACAGAGTACACTCACACTGTTTTTGGAGCGTGCTTTGCCAGTTGGTCTGCAACTGACCGACCTGACAGGGCGGGTCATTTACAGCTACCCGACCGTGGAAACGGCAGAACTGAAGCAGCATATTGACCTCTCCGGACTTGTACCGGGTGTTTACGTACTGATTGTGTCTGCTGACGGCCAGCGAAAATGCCTCACTCTGGTAGTTGGAGACTGACACAGTCAGCAACTTGCAGTATTTTCCGCGGGGGTTTTACAAAGAAGTAGAGAGTACATACACCAGATAAACGATATCCGGATTGCTCAATCCCATGCGATTACCTGTCTGATGAATCAGTGTGGGCAGAGACTTCTCTGAATGTACACCCAGGCCTTCGAAAATGAGCTGACTCCCCTTGTGCCAACGGGCCCATTCGGGATGCTCCCTTTCGTATTTGCCGGATTCCATATCGGTCCAGAACTTCTCAATTGCCAGAGAAAGATCGGATTGTTGCGGCTTGAGCGTATCGCGGAACTCAATGATTCTGTCTTCTCTTTCCGTCGGGTTAGAAGCCCCTGCGAAGAGTTGAAGCCACTGCATCAGGAGTTCTCCGTAGTACCACCGCGCCTTTTCCCGGCTAAAACCGGCAGCTTCGGCAATAGTAGTAAACAGACGCAGGGTATCGAACATAGCGTCGCCATAAGTGAATTCAGGCGTTGCGATACGGTCGAGCACCACCCTGGTACCTATATGAAAATGCTCTTCTACCCACACCATTACCTCTTCGCCGCCGTAAGGGGAGGCGTCGGGTTGAAAGGGTACCTCCTGCCAACTGCCGCGGTCGCGCATCCAGCCTTCGAAAGCCGGTTTGAGCAGATCTTCTGTCCAGGTATCTTCACCGCGCATGCGTATGCGTATGAGCGTACCATTTTCATCTTCATGGCGGGAATAGAATGCCCTGGCGCCTCTGGTAGGCCAGATATATTGTTCCAGAAAAGGTTTTAATGCCCGGGCGAGGAACACCTCGGGCGATTCAGCGGGGCGGAATTCGACGGAAAAGTACATGATAGAGTGGCAGGTCAGCTCCGGATACCGGTTTCGATGACCTCTTTAATACTCGGATAAACATTTGTTTCAGTGCGCAGCCATTCTGCAGGATCAACCCAGCAAATCTCGGTAATATCTTCTTCCGTTTGAGGAACGAGAACAAGATCAGACGTATGCATTCTGTACCACCAGGTTTTCTTCAGAATACGTTCGCCTTTGAGCACATAAGTATGCCAGGAATGCATCAGAAACTCAGCCAGGTGCAGATTTTGCAATCCTGTTTCCTCCATGACCTCCCGTACAGCAGCCTCCTCGGGCGTTTCACCCGGATCAATCTTGCCTTTGGGAATATCCCACGAGCCACGCCTGAAGAAAACAAGCAACTGACCGCTTTCGTTCAGCACATAACCACCTGCCGCCTCAATTATTTTGAAACACGCCTGAAAATCGGACCACAGAAGCTCCACATCCGTAGCAATCATGGTAACAGACTTCACATCGCGGTTTTTGTCGAGCAGATCAAGAAACTGCTTGATCTGCTTCTTTTTGCCCTGATAGTGTCCGACGTAGTTTAATTTGTCGGGAAAAATACCCATTTCAACAGAAACAGCCGGTGTAGTCAGGAAAACCGGAACTCCGTTCACATAGATTTTATACTTTTGCTGCCCCATAGTGCGGATTGCATCTGTTTTATGATGTAAAAAGGGCACAATGTTAACAACTCCATCGTTCACGAAAGATATTTTTTGGGGTCATGCAAGCTGAGGTAGCACGTAAATTACTGGAAATCAAGGCAATAAAATTAAGTCCTTCCGATCCCTTCACCTGGGCATCGGGCATGCAGTCGCCCATATACTGCGACAACCGTGTTTCTCTGTCGCACCCTGATGTGCGTTTGTTTATCAAGCAGTGCCTGACAGAGCGGGCGGAAGAATTCGGCGAGTTTGATATTGTTGCCGGCGTTGCAACAGCTGGCATCCCGCACGGGGCCCTGCTGGCTGATGCCATACACAAGCCGTTCATATATGTTCGCAGTTCGGCCAAAGATCACGGCCGCCGCAATCAGATAGAAGGCGAGCTGGCACCCGGAGACCGCGTGCTGGTAGTGGAAGACCTGATCAGCACAGGTGGAAGTTGCCTGGCTGCTGTGGAGGCGCTGCAGGATGCGGGTGCCGAAGTAGTGGGCGTGCTGGCCATATTCCAGTACGGTTTTGAAAAAGCGGTGAACGCTTTCACCGACAAACATATCCATTTCAGGACACTGACCAACTACGACGCCCTGATTTCAGAGGCGGTGAGTATGGGATATGTTTCACCGGATGAACTCGAAACATTGAAAAAATGGCGCGAAAACCCCGAAGGATGGGGTGCGCTCTACGTTTAATTCTCTCGTTATAATACGCTTTTAACCTCGGATAACTTCACAACCATGCAAATCATCACAACCGATTCAGAAGCCTTTCTCAGGAAATACCTTGACAATGCCAGTCCAACCGGATTCGAATCATCCGGTCAGAAACTATGGCTTGAATACCTGCGCCCGTACATAGACGACTGGAGCCTCGACAATTATGGTACTGCTTACGGCATCATCAATCCGGGTCAGGACTATAAAGTAGTGATTGAAGGTCACGCGGACGAAATTTCCTGGTTTGTAAATCATATCACCGACGACGGATTTCTGCATGTCATCCGCAATGGAGGCAGCGACTTTCAGATAGCTCCTTCCATGCGCGTGTGGGTGCACCTGCGCGGAGGCGGAAAAGTGGAAGGCGTTTTCGGCTGGCCTGCCATACATACCCGTACTGACAAAGATGCCACCCTGGCACCAGCACTCGACAATATCACCATAGATATAGGTGCCAAAGACAAGGATGAGGTACTGAGCATGGGCATACATGTAGGATGCGTGGTAACCTTTCAGGATTCCTTCATGGTACTCAACAACCGATACTACACAGGAAGAGCACTGGATAACAGAATCGGGGGATTTTGCATTGCTGAAGTGGCACGCCTGCTGAAGCAAAACAACATAAAACTGCCTTACAGCCTGTACATTGTAAATTCGGTGCAGGAAGAAGTAGGACTGCGCGGCGCCGAGATGGTGGCACAGTCTATACGACCGAATGCAGCCATTGTTACGGATGTGACGCACGATACGCACACGCCGCTCATCAACGTGCGAAAACACGGAGATATACGCAGCGGGAGCGGACCTACAGTGACGTACGCACCGGCAGTGCACCAGAAACTGCTGGATCTGATTGTGGATACAGCCAGTGAGTACGAGATTCCATTCCAGCGTGAGGCCGCCAGCAGAGTTACGGGTACCGACACGGATGCCTTTGCATACAGCAATGGCGGAGTACCTTCCGCACTCATTTCACTCCCTTTGCGCTATATGCATACTACGGTCGAAATGGCGCATAAAGACGATGTGAACAATCTGATTCGTCTTATTTACCTAAGTTTGCAGAAAATTCAGGATAAACACGATTTCAGGTATTTCACCAAACTGGATTAATACCCTCGAACAGATATGCAGTACGCCGCCTGCCAGGTTTCGATAGCGCCCATGCGCGCGCACCCGTCCGACAAAAGCGAGATGGTTTCGCAATTGCTTTTCGGAGAGGCGGTGGAGATACAGGATTCCAAAGATACCTGGAGGATGGTTTCCTGTGCATGGGATGGCTATGCCGGCTGGGTGGATGTCAAACAACTCGCTCCCCTCTCCGGAGAGGAGTATGCAGCCTGTCAGAACCAGCAGACCCTCAGCCTGTCGCTGGTAGAGGGACTGATGGCATCCGATCACTTTGTCCCATTAACCATGGGTGCTGTGCTGCCTCGTTACGATGGGCTCAGGTGTTCACTGGGCGGGCAGTCTTACCAGTTTTCGGGGCCTGTAGTCACACCGGGGCCGCAACAACTGGGAATCAAATGGATCGTCAAGATAGCCCGCAGATACCTTAATGCTCCCTATCTCTGGGGGGGAAGATCCCCTTTTGGTATTGACTGTTCCGGATTCACACAGATGGTTTTCAAAACAGCGGGTATCAGGCTGTTCAGAGATGCGAATCAACAGGTAGTGCAGGGACGGGCTATTGATTTTGCGGAACAGTGCCAGTCAGGCGATCTGGCCTTCTTCGACAATGGCAGAGGTCATATTACCCACGTAGGCATTATCTTGCCCGAATGCCATATTATTCATGCAAGCGGGAAAGTACGGATAGACAAACTCGATCATTTCGGTATATTTAACAGCGATCAGAACCGGTACACACATCAGTTGCGCATAATAAAGCGTTTACTTCCGGATGAGTCCAGTGAGGACCAGTCGAAGGACGAAACTGAAAAAAATGAAGTGGATTCAACCACACAGTCGGTATTATTCGGTTAAATGAAAAAGACACTCTTCATTGCCTGCTGTCTGCTGTGCACGGCAACAGTCCTTGTATCTCAGGAACAGGACACCGTTGCTGCGCGTCCGTCGCGCCTGAAGAACTTCATCGGGCCCTACCCGACCCCGCGGACTGCGGCCCTGTGTGGCATCATTCCCGGAGGAGGACAGGCGTACAACCGGAAATGGTGGAAAGTACCCATTGTTTACGGTGCCATAGGCGGGGTTGGCTACTGGGCCATCACCACCCGCCAGCAGTACAATGCCCTGCGCGACAACTACAAGTGGCTGGTTGACGGAGATGCAGCCACCAATCCCACAGAAGCACCTTACAAGAACATGAGTGCGACCCAGATGAAGGGTTACCGCGACGTTTTTCGCACCAACTCGGAAAAACGATTTCTCTGGCTGGGATTGACCTATCTGTTATCCGTGACAGATGCATTTGTAGATGCCCATCTGGCAAGCTTTGACGTCTCGGACGACCTGTCATTCCGGCTTGTACCTGACATACAGTCAGTCTCAGCGGGATTTGGCCCGTCGTTTGGGATAGGGATACGCGTGGGTTTTGTATCTTCCCGCGCTAAAACCATTCCAGCGTGTCCCTGATTGATAGCGAAAACGACAGCCTCGAGCTTACCCGGAAGCATCTGACCGAAAGCATACGCTTCCCGTTGGCAGCGGTATTTTTTCTGTGGATTGTATATA
Source organism: Bacteroidota bacterium (assembly GCA_041182785.1). Classification (GTDB taxonomy): domain Bacteria; phylum Bacteroidota; class Bacteroidia; order Chitinophagales; family Saprospiraceae; genus M3007. Next base: position 1,790 of record JBEGNB010000458.1, on the reverse strand, counting down.
TATGGCAGGAACTCGACGGCTTTGATCCGGGGTTGTATGGTATCATGTCGAGGCGACTATGGGGCATACGGGGTATTGTCACCGGTCCGCTGGTACACGGCAGCTGGGGGCACCTTATATCCAACACCGTCCCGCTTTTTGTACTCACCTTTCTCACCTTCTATTTTTACCGGAAGATTGCGGCACAGGCATTCTGGCTGATATACTTCCTGACAGGTATTGCCGTGTGGCTGTTTGCCAGGCCGGTTTCCCATATCGGGGCCAGCGGGGTAGTTTACGGACTCGTTGCTTTCATTTTCTGGAATGGCATATTCAGGCGAAGCATGCGGTCAATCATACTGGCAGCGCTGGTGATGCTGTTGTACAGCGGGATGTTCATGGGTGTATTACCGGACCAGGAGGGCGTGTCGTGGGAGAGCCACCTGCTCGGCAGCCTTGCCGGTATTTTCGTGGCATATATGTTCAAATCGGAGCTGGAGGATGAGGAGGCCAGAGAAAATCCGGATCCCTTTGCCGAGGACAGGGCGACAGAAAAACAGCCCTTTCTGCCGACCGGAATTTTTGACAAAACCAAGGCTCAACGGGCGTGGGAAGCTGCGGAGGAGGAGCGCCTTCGCAGGGAAAATGATGACTTTTGGAGTGGATTCTGGTACAGAAATAACACTTAAAAGAAACAATTTCAAAATTCCTATTTGCTTTTCCGCCTATTAGCTATATTTGCGCGCTTTTTTCGGAGGGTCTGCCAATGGGCAAACCCCGATTTTCGTTATATCATAACCTGAACATCTACTCCTTTTCGGTATGCAAAGCAAAGGCGTTGTACGATTTTTCCTGATTGCGCTGACGATAGTGTGTCTTTACCAGTACCTACTCGTCATCCCGACGAATAACATAGAGTCTGCTGCCCGGCAATATGCCGACCAGTGCTCTTCGAAGGACGCCAACGCCAGTTGGAGGACCTGTTATTCGGAATACCTCGATTCACTGTCCAGTGAAACAGTATTCGAGATTCCTTTCATCAAAAAATTCACTTATCTCGACCTCAAGAAGAGCCAGCTTGCGCTTGGTCTCGATCTGAAGGGCGGTATGAGCGTGTTGCTTCAGGTTGACCTGCGGGACTTCCTGAAGAGCCTTTCGGGCAACAACAGCGATCCTGCCTTCCTGAAGTCTCTTGACAGAGCCAGCGAGTTGCAGAAAACCCAGCAGGGCGACTACATCACGCTGTTTGCCCAGGCGTGGAAAGAGAATGGCGGAGGGCAACCTCTCGCGTCTGTTTTCGCCCGCAACGAAGCCAGTGGTATCAAATTTGACACCCCTGATGCCGATGCTATCAATATCATTCGTACAGCGGCCAACGGTACGGTCAACCAGACCTACGACCGCCTGAAGAAGCGTATTGACAAGCTCGGTGTGGTACAGCCAAACGTGAGCCTTGATGCTGCACGCGACCTGATTCAGGTCGAACTGCCGGGTATTGACAACCCGCAACGTGCCCGCAACATGCTCTCCAGCCAGGCCAAACTGGAATTCTGGGAAACCTATCGCATCACCGATGAGGGTGTGTTCAGCGGACTTCAGAATGCAGACCTGTTGCTCGGCGCAGGCGCTGATACCGCAGGCATAGCCAAAGATACTGTTTACGAGTATCCCCTCGGCGCCAACGGTCAGCCCGACTCAACACAGGCAAAAGTGATGAAACTGGTGGACAAGGCTCCGGCAGCCGGAGGCGGTCCGCTGCTTTCGCTCATCACCATCAACCAGCAGGGTGGCAACGCCATTCTGGGTTATGT
>JBEGNB010000457.1:0-7584 GCA_041182785.1 Bacteroidota bacterium | reverse complement strand
AATTTCAGCAAATCGCCCGATGCGATGCCAACCTTCAAAGATTTGTGCCTGCGGGCTACGGCTCACGATTTCGATGGTGACGGTGATCAGGATATTTTTATCGGCGGCAGAATTACTCCCAAAAACTGGCCTCTCACGCCGAGAAGTATCGTTCTGGAAAATAACGGCGGAAAATTTACCGATGCCACAAGTAAGGTAGCCGGCGACTTTGAACGATGCGGCATGGTAACTGACCTCGCATGGGCAGATGTGGATGGCGATCAGAAAGCCGAACTTATCGTGACGGGTGAATGGATGCCAGTCTCTGTTTTTAAAATGGCAGGCAACAAACTGCAAAACATCACCGCCCAGTCTGGTCTGACAAATTCCAACGGCCTCTGGAACAAGCTCGAAATGGCTGATCTGGATAAAGACGGTGATCTGGATATTGTTACCGGTAATCTGGGCCTGAATCTCCGGTTTACAGCATCAGCCGATGCGCCCCTGCGATGCTATGCCAAAGACTTCGATAACAACAATACACTCGACCCTATTGTAACCTTCCAGGAAAAGGGGAAGATATACCCGCTGGTACAAAAGGACGTTCTGGTAAAACAAATACCCAGCCTGAAAAAACGATTCCTTTACTCGGATGATTACGCCAAAGCAACAATCAGTGATATCTGGGCCCAGAAAGACCTGGACGGTGCCTCTCAGTTTGTCTGCTACGATCTCGAAACATGCTGGTGGGAAAATCAGGGTGGCAAATTCATCAGACACAGCCTGCCTGCCCAGGTACAGATTTCGGTCAATCAGGGTATCGCAGTAACTGATGTAAATGCAGACGGGAATCCGGACATCATTCTGGCTGGAAACAAGTACGGATTCGAGGTGGAAACAAACCGCTCGGATGCCGGGAATGGTTCTGTGCTGCTCGGCGATGGCAAAGGCAACTTTCAATGGCTCGACAATACCATGAGCGGATTTTGGGCCCCGCGGGAGGCCCGGGATATCGCACTGCTCAAAGGCCCAGGCAATAAACGAATGGTAATCGTTTCAAATTACAACGGTCAGGCACAAGTGTTTCAGACCGGAAACTAAAGTCTGCCCGGGATTGGGTACTAAAAAAGGAGCGCGTCTGAATGAACAGGCGCGCTCCTTTTGTTTAGTACAATATTTTTTCTCAGGCTGGATACTACTACTTCCGGCGAAGTACCAGACTATCGGCAGGATACTGTGCCTTGAGTCCGTCCATGGCCGACTGAGCCCAGTTGGTAATCAGTTCGCGCTGCTCATCGCTCAGGCGCGCATCCGCGTGTGTCCATGTGTACGAGCCAAGTGGCATTTCCTCTTCTTTTACCATTTCGATAATCTCCTCGAGTTTGTGATTCTGCACCGCTATTTTTCGAGTGGTGAACTCGTGAAAATTGAGGTGTCTTTTACCGTCATTTACATGGTCGGCGAGCCACCATGCCAAAGGCTGAAGGTTTGCATACCAAGGATAGCGCGTCTGATTGCTGTGACAATCATAGCATGCGGGCTTCAAGACTGCCATTACCTCATCCGGAACGGAGTATTTTCCAGTAATGTCTCCCGGAGCGTTTCCAGACTCGTTTCTTTCCGGATGGAAGAATTGAATGATAATCAATATGCCGAGTAGCCCCAGTAGTATTGTCTTGCCGTATTTTTTCATGATTATCTGATTTTTCCAACCATCTGGACGCGCTTTGTAAGCGGGAATCCGTCAGTATCGGTATTTTTGAAAACGACGTCAATGTCCCAGGAAACATCTCCCCTGAAACTCAGTGTATTGAATACAACCTCCACGCGGCCCTGTTTGCCGGGCTGAATCTTGTCGGTAGTCCATTTCACTTCCATACACTCACAGGCGCTCACCATATCAATCTCGAGCGACTTGTTGCCAATATTGTCGAATACGTACTCGTATTTGACAAAGTCTCCTTCTTTTGCTTCCCTGAAATCGAAGCGCTCTGTTTTGAACTTCAATTCTTTGTCGGCGGGATTGCCATTTACAGACTCGATAAGCTCCTGCAGGAAGCGGAGTGCGTCCAGTGACTGCTTGCCACCAGTTGGTGCAGGGGCAGCGGGCTTCTTCTCCCTCTTCTCAACTTTTTCAGTGATGATGCTGGTTGGACCAGCAATAATCTTGAACTCGGTACGGCGGTTCTCCTGATGCTCCTCTTCGGTACATTCAACACCATTTGCGCATTTGTTCAGCAGTACTTTTTCGCCGTAACCCTTTGCCACGATACGATCATCTTTTATCCCTTTGGAAACGAGCCAGCGCTTGGCGCTTTCGGCGCGACGCTGAGACAAGTCTTCGTTATAGGCATCGTTACCGCGCGCATCTGTGTGCGAGGAAAGCTCGATTTTCATCTCGGGATTCTTGGACATCAGATCAGCCAGATACTGAAGATCAGGCTCTGCATCCGTACGAATTTTATCATCGTTGAAATCGTACAGGATATTGTCCAGTCGGATGGGTTCGTTAATACGGATAGTATCGTACTCGGGCTCTTTGCGGAGGAGACGGAGGGTGAACTTCTTTTCTACCTTGGTAGTCTTCTTGATTCCCAATGTATTAAAGGCCAGGGTATCGGGCCTGTAACCGGGGGCCGATGCAATGACAACGTAAGACTTGTCGGGTTCAAGGTTGAATGCAAAGGAATTGGTAGCCGGGTTGGTCTTTTCCTCCACGTTCTTTGTAGTCTTGTCGGTCACATCAACAATACCTATAGTACAATCTTTGAGGGGCTGATTCTCCTTTTCGCCCTTGCGCTTGAGTCTGAATGTTTGAATGGCAAGTTCTACCTTGATACGTTCGAGCTCCCACGCATAGATATCATCACAGCAGGTTTTGCTTTTGAGGTTATTGGGACCGGGGCGATTACTTACCAGGTAACCGCTCATTCCGTCAGATGTTCTGCTGTAGAACTGGTCGTCGAGTGTGGTGTTGATTCCTGCCGGAAGAATTTTGGGTTCACTCCAGACAGAACCGTTCCACTGAGTTTCAAATACATCAAGTCCTCCCATGGTAGGCCGTCCGTTGGAGCTGAACCACAACTTGCCCTCCTGATAGAAAGGCGATACATCATCACCGGAAGAATTGATTATCTTTCCGAGATTAACCGGAAGGCCGAAGATACCCTCCGATTTGCGCGGACAGTAATACAGGTCAAAACCACCCTCTCCACCAGGCATATCGGCAGCGAAAAAGAGTACTTTTTCGCCAAAAAGTTCGCCCTCACAAGGGTGCTTGGCAATATAACTTCCGTTTACGCCTACTACTTCGTTGGCAGCCCCCCATCCTTCTTTGCTCTTGGTTGCGTAGAAAATCTGACTGGCAGCAAGCCCCTGTCCCTTCTCGGCGAGCTGGACGCGGGTGAAGTACATGGTATTTCCATCCGGAGAAATGCTGACATTCCCCTGATGCCATCCCTCCCTGTTGATATCCTGTCCGAGAGCCGTGGGTTCAGCGTATTCCGGCACTCCTTCTGTTGACCCGGTCTGTGTGGTTGAGACCACCTTGGAGAACCAGTCACCAGCCTTGTTATCCACCACAATTACCTCTTTTGACTTAAGTGTGGTATAGTAAAGCTGCCCGTTACTGTAGGATGGAGAACTTTCTGTTTGCGGGCTGTTAGCCGATTTGCCGAGGTTATTAACCATCAGGTTTTCGGGCTGCTTGGCTTTACGGGCAATTTCGCAACCTGCGATTTCCCGCTTGGCCAAGACCTTCAGACTGTCGCTGGCTCCGTCTGCCAGATACTGTTTGAACATATCAATAGCTTCAGCGTGCTTGCCATTGTATTTCATGGACAGCGCAAGCCAGTACCTGTATTCCACAAATTCGAACTTGCGGTCGCGCTGTACGATACGCGTGAGCGACTTCTCCGCTTTTTCATAATCGCGCAGCTCGATATTCATCATGGCGATTCTTACGGCCAGAAATTTATCCTTGTTATCTTCGTAAGCTTTCTCAAAAAACTCGAGTGCTGCATAAGGGTTACCATTATTCAGGGCTTCCTCTCCTGCTTTCAGATTGGCTTCAGGCGTAGAGCGGTTCAGGGGCTGAGCCTGAGAAACAGCCATTGCAGCTATGACAAGTGCTGCCGCCAAAAAAAGCGATTTTTTCATAGTATAATGCCAAAAACCGGCAAAATGACCGGAATTATTGTTAATATTGATGGTTTGCCGATTGGTTCACAATAAGGGAACAACCTGCCCGGGGAACAGCGAGCCTTACTGAGGCGATGTATCAGAATCTCGGACAAAGTACCTTAGTTTTGATTACCGCAGGTTTGTAAATCTTGATGATGTAGTTAGCTGCAAGTTCAAAACCGCCACGGAGATTGGTATCAGCACTGAGGCCGGAAATATTCACATCATAAGCCAGACCAACCCGCAGAGATTTGATCTGGGCGCCGAACATTGGATGAACCGCATCGCGGAAGCGATAACCCAGTCCGAAAAGCAACGTGACGTCCTTCTCTTCGTTGAAGAGATAAGAACCCAGTCCCTGAACGATGATTTCATCGTGAGCTCCGGCCATTGTCTGGTATATAAATGTCGGACTGACCGTCAGTTTGTCATTCATTTTAATATTAAACTGACCTGTTGCCACCGACCGGCGTGCAATTTCATCGCTGCTTTGCTGAGGCGTACCGCCACCACCACCAGTGCCACCACCAGTGCCACCACCGCCGCCGGTAATCAGGCCGTACTGACCACGGTCAATATGGTACATGGCATATCCGATACTGAAGTCCATTTGTTTGTTGAGTCTGGATTTCAGTACAATACCTCCGTCAATATCGGTCCAGCTGGACTGGTCGCGATTCAGATTGGCAAAGTCAACATCGAGGTTCTGGTTATAATCGCTGCCACCCTTGTTGAGAAAGCCCTCGGCAAAACGAGCCTTGTCGGGATTCAGGCGACGGCTGGCCTGGCCGTACTGTGCACCCAATGTCAGGTATGTAGTTCCTTTCTTGTTCAGAGCGAGGTGATAAGAGGCTCCCAGTTTCGCAGCCGTATGGGTCAGACCAAGAATACCGGCTTTGTCGCTGAAAACAACAAGACCGACCCCTACCCAGTCGCGCTTCCTGAAGCCGCGGATAATCGGGGCATCAACCGATACACATGGCGTCTCGAACTGATCTCTGCTCATAATGCTGGTCCACTGACTCCTGTAAATGCCGCTGATTCGCGCGGTACCCTCAAATCCGCCTATGTTGGCCGGATTGAGTGTCATGGGAGACATATTGTACTGAGAGAAGTGTATGTCCTGCGCAACAGCTGTACCTGTGGTAACAGACAGCAAAAAGAACGCAGAGAGTAGTTTTCGGATACGCATACGCTGTTTTGTATGTGTGAAATGGTGAAGTAAAAGAATTTTTCCGTGAAAAGCCCGACTTCAGCAGCCACGGGTATTATTCCGGCGAAAAGTAACTTAAAATTGGCAATTCAGGGTAAAGCAAAATCGCGGAATTGAAAAAAACCGCGATTTTGCCATAAATATACCCCAAAATATTTATTTTTTCTTTTTGGAGGCTACTGCCTCCCCAGACTTTCCGGTCTCAGCGCTGCCAATTCCTGCCTGATCTGCGAATACCGCACCTCCCTTGTACCAGAGGTAGAGTGCGAACAGACAGAGCAATATGGTAAGAGCCGAGGCGGCGAGTGAAATCTTTTCACCCATATAATAGGATACCGGTTCGAAGCGCATCTCCAGTTTCTGATTCTGTCCTGCAGGCAGGCGCATGGCACGCAGTAGATAATTGGCCTTTGTAAAACCACCCTCCACTTTCTGTCCGTTCAAATAAACATTCCAGCCCTTTGAAGGAGGATAGTACATTTCTGAAAACATTGCCAGCTGATCAGTCTGAGCCGAGTACTCATATTCCAGTTTTTCAGGATGGTACTTGACAAGCCGGATAGTAGCAGTAGTATCAGGTTGTATGGTGAGACCACCCAGCAAATCAGTATATTTCTGCTGAACGACAGCAGTTTCTTTCGGATTGATACTGCGGAGCGACGCCAGTTCGGTATCGCCATCAGGAACAACTTCGTAATTTTTTACAAACCAGGCATTACCACAAGCTTCAGCCACACGGTTTGGTCCGCTTTGTGTAATGATATATTTGACATTCAGCATACCCAGTACAGGCAAGCTTTTGGGAAGACTCTCGCCGTTGAAAAAGGTATCTACCACTTCCTGGAAACGTTGAAGTTTGGCGGCGTGATATCCTCCGATATTCTTGTGGTGGAATGAAGGCTGGAAGTTGGTGGCCATATTTCCGCCTCTGAAGTCAAACACCCGGTAGTACATCTCCGGATCGGCCTTGATGATTTTATCGAACTGTGTCTCAGCTGGCAGAGCCAGTGACGCTTTTCTGGCTTCATACTTAACATCGGAAAGCGTACGACGACACACTTTCCAGTGATCGGTGAGACCGATAGCGATAATGGCAGCAACGGCCAGAGTGGCATTCAGTTTACCTTTCAGATACAGCCATGCAAAGGCCCCGGCTGCAAGCAGAAATGCGAGCGACCTGTATAAGTCGCTCATAAGCAGTGCACTGCGATCCTGACGAATCAGGTTGCGCAGTGTTTCGTTATCACCCAGCGCCACCTCATTGGGGCCCTCCTCGGGTGCGCATGCGAGCGCAGCCATACACAAGGCTGCTGTAATACCAAGGGAGGCATATAACGCAATCTGTTTTTTACGGACAGCGACTTCAGCACTGAGGAATCGCTGCAGACCCAGAGCCGCCAGTGCCGCCACGCAAAGCTGTGCCGGACCGAGAGCCATCGTTACAGCCCTGAACTTGTTGAACATGGGAAGGTAATCATACCATACTATGGTATTTAGCTCGAAATGCTTGCCCCAGGCGATAGAAACCATGAAGAGTCCGCCCAGCAGGAACCACCAGCGTGAGGGCCCCTGAGCCAGAAACGCACCCAGAAAAAACAGGAAAACAGCTACCACACCGAAGTAAATGGCTGTCCCGACGAAGGGCTGTTCTCCGGCATAAAGCAGACCACCTACCTGCCTGTCAAGCTGCTCCGGAGTAAGATTATCCGGACGGCGACTCATGATTGTCTTGAAAAACTCTGTCTGCTGATAAGATTCACCCGATCCACCACCCGCAGCGTGCGGAACAACCAGGGTGGCACTCTCGCAGATACCGTAGCTCCATCCGAAAAGATAGTCCTTGTCGAGACCGTCACCTTTTTCCGACTTGGTGGTCAGTTCGGAGCCACCACGAATGGTTTCCTGACTGTATTCGTAAGTTGGCCATACTTTTGACATATTACAGGCCACTCCCAACACTACGGCAGCCACACTCAGCGCCGCTGCTTTACCCCATCTCGCGATTTGTTTGTTCAGAATGGCGTCAACAAGGAGAGCCAGTCCGTAAATACCCATCAGTATGAAGGTGTAATACGTTATCTGCAGGTGATTGACATATACTTCAATGGCCGTAAACAATGCCAGCAGGCCGGTACCGGCAATCCAGCGCCCCCGGAACAAAAGTACCATTGCAGCCATAAGGGCCGGGGCAATAGCAAGTGCAGCCATTT
>JBEGNB010000456.1:0-3127 GCA_041182785.1 Bacteroidota bacterium | reverse complement strand
TACTGACAATATCCTCACCAAGAATGGCAGCGAGCAACTCTTTGGCGATTTCAATATCTTCCAGCAGATACTTGAAGACAACATCATAGAGGGGGTTGGCAATGATCATGTCTGTTTTTTGATTTTAATGCAAATTACAGTCTTTATGCCAACATAGCAAGTCTGAAAGCATCTTTTTTACCTGATTCAATTAAAAACAAGTCGGGTTACCCCCGTTTTCCCGTCGCTCCATTGTGAAACAATAAAATAACATCCTCTTTCAAGTTGTACCGACATTCCGGATTCCGGATTACTGAACTGTTGGACAAGGCGGCCGTCCGGGGCAAATATTCGCATCATGACAGGTACGTCACCAGTCTCCCAGTGCAGGGTGGCTGCACCTGATGCCGGGTTCGGGTATGCGCGCAGGCGTGCGTGTGCGGGAGCCACCTCTTCAACGGGCGACAGTTCCGGAATCCAGGCTGAACAGTCAAAAGTACGAATACCTTGTGTCACCAGCGGAATACCGTTAAATGTGGTATTTTCATTGGCAATATAGCCCTTTCTGTTGCCAGAAAAGGCGATGCTCTCCACCTGACCTGAGATCAGGGCGCTGCCGAACTCAATTTTCCGCTTGTTTCCCGCAAAGAAGTCATCGGTGCCGGCTGGCCAGTCCCACAAAAACCAGCAGAACACCGAGGGCAGCCCGCGCAGGTTGTACCCCGCCAGCGCAATAATCTTTCCGTCGGGAGAAATATCCGCACCGGTGATCATACCTTCTGTATTGATTGAGCCCCTCTTGACCACCGCTGCGGTGAGTGGTTCAACCGTATAATGGGTGGTGGTGTAATCCCTGTGATTTTTGGAGAAAAGATGGATCAGCCCATCGTGAAACAGCATGGCTTCGCAGTCGAACACCGTACTGTCCTGCGGCTGTGTGGTAAAACTGACCTGATCGGGATAGGTATAAGGTATAAAGGAGTAGCTCCCGTCGGGAACTACCGGATTGCCTGAGTTCTGAATGGCACTCAGGGGAATGGAATAAATACCCAGATCTGTCCGGTTGTTGCTGTTATTGCCAAAATCTCCGATAAACAACGTATCGCCAGTTGAGGCGGCATCCTCCCAGTCGCGGTTATGGGCGCCCGCTGGCGTAACCGTACGGATAACCAGTCCGCTTTCCGGATTGATTTCCGAGAACGCAGTCGCGTTGCCGCTGTCGTTGTGAGCCCACCATGAGCCCCCGCAGTTCACCATTCCGCTGATTTCACTCAGTGCACCGGGAAGTGATGCCTTGAAAACCGGAACGTATGTAGTGACAGGGTACATACAGGAACCGTCGTTACTAACCGCCGATGCACTGAAGTTGAGGGCCTGCGGATCGGTACAACCTGTTTGAGCCCATGAAAACGGCACCTGAGAAAGAAGAAAACAGGGAAATAAAACGAGAAATTTCATTGGAGATATATTTAAAGAGCATATGCAGGATTCGCTGCAAGGTAGGGCAGATTTTAATAACAGGCGGCGACTGAGCAAACAACAGTACTACGAATGGCTGGCTAAAAGAGGCATTTCAGCTATTTGCAGATGTGTAAATGAAAATTGAGAATTGGCTCCTAAAATCGGCAAAAAAGGTTCGTTTCGATATGTCGGAGCGGCTTTTTGGGGGGCATGTCATACTTTTTTGAAAAAGTATGACATGCTTTCAGGTATAAAAACCGGGAATTCTTACAGTAACTCCCACACGTGACTATACCTTGTCGTTCGGTTCATCCAATCATTCATTCATGCATTTATTTTCGATTTGCTCCCCGGCAAGTCCCCTTACCCCCATGCCTTTTCGGAAGCTGTTAATCCTGCGTCTTTATTTTTTTAATTCAACATTTAAACGGGTACAATTATGATCCGAATATCAACCAACTTGCCAGTCAGATGGCCGTCAGTGCTCATCACGGCACTGCTGTTTCCCCTGATGGCGTATTCCCAGCAGATTACAATTAGCGGGAATATCGAATTTTTTGTGAACAACAATCAGGGCCTCCGGGCTCCGGATGGTTTTGTGGTAAAAGACAATGCCACGAATATACTGCCATCTACCCTGATGCTCGGCAACGGGGACGTACTGCTCGACGTGAATACTGCGCTGTACAGGGTGCACAGCGTGCCAGCCTCCGGATCTGCTGTTTTCTACTCCGCCTTTCCGCAGAATAACCGATCTGCTACCGATCGCGTTGCGGTGCAGGTTGCCACATCCACTCCATCGTCGGGTGTCGCGGCCGGACTGACCATCGTTAATGGCACTTCCGGTGTGTCAGATTTTTCCCTGAAACTGGATGCCGCCACAGGCCTTGGAACTTCCGCTCTGCCGGTGGTGTGGGAAGTCTCCCAAACCACCGGCTCCGGTATCGGCAATCTCACATTCACCTGGGACGCCTCACTGGAGCCGATTACCCTGACCAATAAACGACTTTACAAGTACGCTTCCGGCGCCTGGACGGTGCTGTCCAAGGCCAATACCATGGCCGGCACCAATACGCTGACCTACAGCGGATACACAGACGCTTTATCATCCACACGCTTCGGAATAGCTTCCGGCCTGTCCGTCACGCCCACACCGACCGATCCGCTCTGCACGGGCGGAACCGGCTCTCTGTCGGTGTCGGCTGACGGCGGCCTGGGTACGCGATCCTACAAACTGGGCACCGGTATGTGGCAGTCGTCGAATCAGTTTACTGGTCTGGCCGCAGGTACGTACACCGTATATGTAAAAGACGATGCCGGAAATGAGGAAAGCAGCATGGTAATGATCACCGATCCGCCACCGGTGACCGCCAACGTGACGGGCGACCTGACGGTCTGCTCGGGCGAAACTACCACGCTCACAGCCACTGGCGGAACGAACTATCTCTGGAACGACACACTGGGCACCAACGCAGCGATCATGGTGTCGCCCACCACCACCACCACCTACTCGGTCTCGGTGACCGACGCGAATAACTGTATTTCCACGGCCTCCGTGACAGTACAGATATATATAGTGCAGCCACCGGTAATAACCTACACAGACAATACGGGCCTGAACAACAACGACGGTACCATCTGCGCAGGTTCGGACGCGATGGTCAATATCAGCGGAGCTGTATCCTAC
>JBEGNB010000455.1:0-6800 GCA_041182785.1 Bacteroidota bacterium | reverse complement strand
AGTCCGTAGGTGATACCTGATTCCGTGTCAGCAAATACAGGAGCGTCGCCAATTGCATTGCCTGTTGTAATTTGCAAATGCTGGCGGTAATAGGCACCGGCAAACGGGTACATACGCACCTGTCCGCCGGATTGGCTGAGCAGATTGAGTTGCAGCGTCACCGGAGCAGTGAACGAATGGCGGCGTACCGTCCCTGTAACAGCATCGCTGCCGTTGAAATCATACAGTGCTTCCGCCTGCAGGGTGATGCGTTTGCCGAGATGAAGCTGCCCGAAAAGGCCGATATTGGCCTCTGCTTTCTTTTTTGCATTGAAATAGGCGGCGTCATTTCTAAAGAAAGAACTTCCCGCACCTGCGAGCGCACCCGCCTGTACACGAACACCCCCTTTACCGGCTCCCTTGAATGAAGAGGCGGCTCTCAGCTCTTTCTCCGACGATAACTTCGCGGTCAGGTCGGCCATATACTCCACGACCCGGGCCATATCGTCATATTCCAGTCCGGGAGCATCGTCTTCGGGCTTGTGGTAGGGCGACTTGAGTCCGGTAAACGCGTGTGCAGTGGGGATACCTCTTTCAGCAAATGACCAGGTATCTGTGCGGGATTCCACCTCCGAAGAAACGTTTTTCAACCGGATATCGTGGCGCTTTGCCGTTTCGCTGGCCATTTCAGGACCGTTATCGAGCGTTCCGATCCCCTTCAGGTCGAGTCCGTTGTACGATTTGTACATACCGATCATATCCATGCTGAACATGAACTCAATCTCGGCGGGTGTGAACCTGCCATTGGATGAGGCAAAGGCTTTGGAGCCAAGCAAACCGCTTTCCTCGCCGTCGAAAGCGATGAAAATAATACTTCGTTTGAGTTCCGCCCGGCGTCCGGAGAGAATGCGCACGAGTTCCATCAGACCGGCAGTACCGGAGGCATTGTCGTCAGCGCCGTTGTACACCACCCGCTGTCCGTTTTTCATTTCGTAACCGACGTGGTCGTAATGAGCGCCCAGAACGATATACTCCTTTTTCAATTCCGGATCGGATCCTTCCAGTACCCCGATCACGTTGGTTCCGGTCATATTGGCCATACTGATCCGGATGAAAAACTCCTGAAAGTAGTCATCATCAAAGGGAGCCAGGCCGGCATTGCGGAATGACTCCGCGATATACAGCGCAGCCTTTTGTTTTCCTGCTGTACCGAGACCGCGACCATCGAGCGAGTCGGCAGCCAAAAAATCCAGGTGCGTGCGCAGGCGCTCGGGGAGCGACTGTGCAAGAACGAAATGGGCAAAAAACAGGAATAACAGTGCTAATAAGCGACTTCTCATACGGCTTGATTTCGGAAAGGGAACAGGTCTGGTTACAATTCATTGTCCGAAAGGACGCCGCAAGATAAGGCGAGAATCACTTCAGATAGTCCACTATCACTCCATTGGCTATAAATTTACCGTTCTTCATTTCGAGTTTTGCTCCTGACGGAATGTGAACCAGCACCGCCGCCTTGTCGGCCGGGAGATCCACGCGGACAGTCCCGCGCGCGTTGCGTGCGACAAAACGCCTGCTAACGGTGTAATAGAGATCGGTATTTTTCCTGCCTACCTGAACTTCCACGCTTTTTGACTCACTCCATGGATTGTAGTACAGGTAAGTCGGATACGCTTCCCCTTTCTTGAAGAAATCGGTGATGGTACAGTTCACACGCAGAATTCTGTCCACGTTCGTCGGACTGATCACGGCGCCGAACAGGCCCACATAACTGCTTCCGTACACCGAAAGCATGGTTTCTTCGGGCATACCCTTTGCCCAAAGGGGACCATCGCCCTGTGCGAAGGGCGTTATACCCTTGAACCGATCATAAATAGACTCTTTGATCAGTCCCTCATAAGCTACAATACCCTTGTTTACCTTGCGCGCCTGCGGTAGCGCCTGCAGGGAGTCGGGCATTTCATCGGGATAAAAGAAACGGGCTGTATTGGCCGCGTTGAGCATCCACTTGCCCACCGCCCGGGCATAGCGCTGGTCGTACCGCACCATGGCAGACAGTGGCCATGCCATCTGGAAGGTGTTCATCAGGAAGCCGTAGCCGCCGTTGTGAACAGTGCTGCCCATCATACCGCTGACATCGTAGCCGCCCCAGTTTCCGACGATAACCCCCCACCCTTCCCGGCCGACTGCATCGCCATCGAAAGACCAGTTCATCAATTTCTGTACATCGTAGGAAGTTCCGGCCTCGGCATTCATGCGGGCAGCCATGTAGGGAGAGAAAGTCATCAGAATCTCGTAGGATCGGTTCTCTTTCTGACTTTCCAGTACCTTCAGAGCGTTTTTCGCGGCTTTGAGGTATTTTTCGTCGCCAAAGCGCACCCAGGCGCCGTACAGAATATATGCATAGCCCGCAGCAACATCTTCCTGCGTGGGTATATGATTCTTCCCGGGGCTCATCTTGCTGAAGTCGAAAAACGACCACGAGTAATTATTGCCCATGACAGAATCAGACTGACAGAACTTGTCGGCAATTTCCCGCATGAGCTCGTTGTACCCGGGTTCGCCGGGGTACAAATCACCTATTGTGAAAAAGAGTACGTTATTAAGCACATCATACCACCAGTCATTGCCATATCCACCCCCGATATGAGCACCTTTGTTGGTGAAGTTCATGACAATATTCCATCCGTTTTCGCGGTTCATATAGTTGCGATTCATACGGATGAAATTTCGTCCATGCTGTTTGCGTTTGTCAACCCCCAGCAGGGTGCCTCCAATCAACGCGCCCTGCGAACCGAGTGCTTCGTGATTTTCTCCGTTATTGACGGCCGGACCTTCCCTGACATCGCCGAATGCCGTGTACATACCAAACGAGGGAGAGTCGAATCCGTTCCTGCGGGCGGGGTCGTCCCAGATCAGCGGGAAGTACTTTCCGGTTGCCTTGTAGTCAAAAGCAGTACGGTCGAACTCCAGCGCTGTCTTTTTCCAGTCGCGCAGCCTCCACGGCTGTGGTAACGCGGGCATTTTTTCAATTCGGGGTACGGCTGATTGTACCACGGGCTGCACAGACTGTGCTGTTACAACCGAACAGACAGCGAGGAGGAGTAAAGCAAAGGCGGAACGATTCATGACAAAGTTTTGTTGTTATCCATAATACCAATGATGCGCTTCATCATGAACCAGCCGAAAAAGTGCACGACTGAAATGACCAGCAGGGCGTAGCGCAGGGCTACATAATCGCTCACATAACGGGCGAGCAGAATGAAAAGTCCGCAGCCAAACAGGCGACCAGCGTACAATCCGAATTCGTGGTTAAAGATATAGGCAAATTCGTTTCTGCCCTCTTTTTCCGCCACTACATCAATCACTTTCAGTTGCGTGGGGAAATAGGCTATATCGAGCAGCGGACGGGCGAACAGCAGACAAACCATAAAAATCAGCACCCCGGTTGCGGAGTACATACCGGCGTTGGCGAGAGCACCAATCACAAACAGCGAGCAGGCTATCAGGTATATCCTCAGGCGGTGCTCCGGTGCGGTCATACGACCCAGCACATAGAGCAGGACGGCCGAAAGTGCCGCTGCAACACCCTGAATGAGACCGAGCGAGCCCTCCTTTCCAATGTGCGTCATTATGAGCATGGTAGGTGCCGTTACGATATAGCCCTGAGCCACGCCCTTCAGCGCAGCAAGGCCCAGCATCTGGTTCCACAACTTGTCGAAGGAGAAAAATACAAAGGGTGCTTTTCGGGGGTTTTTAAATTCGCCGCGATGGACGAGCATGGAAGCGAAGATAGCCAGTGTGAAGACGGTTGCGGTAAGCGTATAATATGCCAGATTCACATTGCCATCGAGCCAGACGCCCCGCTCGGTGGTGGCAATGAAAGCTCCGGCCATGAGGGGCACTACAATACCTGTGGTGGTGTAGAAAAATGTCTCGATACCGTAGTAATAGTTCCGGTTACTGTCGTTGGTAGTGTTGAGCGCCAGAAAATCGCGGTTTGCCCAGAAAAAACCGTACGAGAGCCCCATAATCAGACCTGCCACAAATACTCCCACCGTATCGAGCTCTGGGAGCGACATCATGGCCGTCATGGAAATGCCGCTCAGGAGCATCCCGAACGAGTACAGGCGTGCAATGGGCATGTGATTGAGCAGCCATCCGTTTATTCCGAATGTGATCGGAATACCGGTGTAGAGAGCGAGCTGAAAAATCACCACCAGCGAAAGATCGCTGGAATTGCGCATGATATAGGCTCCGATAAAGAGCTCGATAATAGGCACTACCAGACCGTAGATCAGGTTGGTGAGCAGGAGCATGCGCATCCCGAGTGGTTGAGAACGGAAGAACGTCAGCTCTTCTCTGAGTTTACTGAACATGATGAGATACTTTTCAAAATTTCCTGAATGGAGAATCTGGCGCCGCAAATGACCTCATCTGATGCGCCGTAGTACATGGTAACCGTGTCACCGTCCACCAGGTGGCCGTTGGTAAACACGACATTGCCGAAAAAGCCGGTTTTTTCGTAGGGCGCGTCGGGTTCGAGCAGTGGCTCTGCCGAACGGGCAAGTACTTTGGACGGGTCGTTGAGGTCGAGGAGAACTGCTCCCAGACAGTATCTGTTGTTGAAATCGGCGCCGTGGTAAATCTCCAGCCAGCCCTCTTCCGTTTTGATGGGTGCCGCTCCGGCACCCACGCGTGCACAGTCCCACATACCCGGGCGTGTATGCAGGATACATTTGTGATTACCCCAGTGGATTAGATTTGCGGAACTGGCTACCCAGATGTAGTTGCCACCGAGGTCAACCCCGGATGGCCTGTGCAGGCAGTAATACTGTCCGCCGATTTTTTCGTTAAAAATAGCACAATCCTTGTTGTGCGGAGGTATAATCATACCATCGTGGTGAAAATTGACCCAGTCGGTGGTACGCATGAGACCCACACCTACCCCGTTTTCCGATACCTGCGTAAAGGTGAGGCAATAAACGCCGTCAATTTCAGTCACGCGGCAGTCTTCTATTCCGAACGACTCGAGTCGCCCGGAACCAAATATCTCGGTCGGGAAGTCCTCTGGTTCATAGAAGTGTACCCCGTCGTCACTGCAAACCAGTCTGAGGTGCGACAGTGTGGTGAGATACCATTTGTCTTTGTATCTCACTGAACGCGGATCACTCAGATCGAGGTTCGGGTCCGATTTGGGGAATTCGTATATGTGGAACTTTCCGTCGCCGTTCATGACCGGGAAAGAAATGAATCCGTCGCGTTGTCGGGGTCGCTCTGCAACGCGGAGGATGAGCCAGGTTTTGTCCTGAAACCTGAACACACCCGGGTTGAGTACGCACTCAACGATGAACTCGGGGCGGCTTGGCCGGACATCCCTGGTTCTGATGATCGGGTTCTGTGGAAAACGCTCTGCCATCTTTTTGATTGATTTCACAGAAAAAAAATTCTCGGAGTACTTGCGGAATTCAGGGTGAATATCCGCCGATACCCAAAATTAGTGAAAGATTGGATGAAGGGATACCAGACGGGTTTTTCGGGCGAAAAACAGCCTGTAATTCAATCCGGGTTCGGAGGGGCCGGCAATTCAGCCCCTCCGAAATCCGGTATTGATTAAGTGTTTATTGCTTCTGGAACTTGACAGAACCGATGCTGTACTCACCGATTACGAAGTTCAGGTAGTATTTGCCCGCCGGGTATGAGCCCGTTTTTACGGAGAAAACGCCGGCAGGAATTTCGTTGCTGTCGTAACGAATAGCGTCAATCTGCCTGCCCTGCTCGTCGAATACGCGGAGTAGCAGCGGCTGACTGTTGTCGAGGGAGTGTTTCACCCACATCACATCGGTAGCCGGGTTCGGGAATACATCCTGTATGAGGGTGTTCAGCAGCGCTGCGTTGGCGTCCTGTGTACCCGATGTACCCGTGTTAAACAGGTGTTCTGCCTCTCCGCCGGTGAGGGCCTTGTTGTAAATCTTCAGCTCATCAAGTGCTCCGTTGAAATACTGTCCGCCTTCAATCGGGTTGCCGCCCATTCCAAGCGGACGACCGGTAGAGTTCAGTTTTCCGGCTGCAGGTTTGGTGTTGGCCAGTTGCCCGTTCACGTAAATTTTATCGTTCACGCCGTCGTGTGTCATTACCACATGCCACCAGAAGCCTGGTACCATCTCGTTGCCGTCGCCGGAGTCCATATCACTGATGAATACCGGGAACTGCGTGTTGTTGCTGTTGGTTGTCCAGACGATTTTCTTGTGTTGCGGGAGTGAAATTTTCCAGCGCTGGTCCCAGTGTCCGAAGTCGAGGATGTACGACTCCGGATCGGCCGGATTTTGTCCGTCAACACGAATCCAGAATGCTACAGTGGTGTAATCCGAGATGAGCTGTACGGCGTTGGGGGCGAGGATAGAGTCTGCCTGTCCGTCAAACTTGACAGCGAGGGCACCTCCGTTCGGGTGATTGGCATTGATGTAAGACACGTCACCGCCCGGTACACCGTGGTTCAGGTAAGGTGTGGCGTCGTTGGCATTTCCTTCAAACGGGTAGTGTGCCACGAGGCCCGTTTCACCTGTGTCAATTTCCTCATCGGTGGTGATATCGAGGGCCGCTATTTCAGAGTTGTTTCCTGCATTGTCGAAGGCATAAACTTCGAGGGTGTAGGGCGTCTCGGCGTCCAGTCCGCCGATGAAGATGGAAGTCTGGGTAGCGGGCAGGGTATCAACAAGCGTACCATCGAGGAATACAACGTAGCCCTTCACACCGCGGTCGTCGGTAGATGCCTCCCACGAGAGCAGTGCCGAATTGGCGCCCACGGAAGCAGTCAGGTTACC
>JBEGNB010000454.1:0-7476 GCA_041182785.1 Bacteroidota bacterium | reverse complement strand
TGCGAAAACTGTCCGACGGACCCCGAAACAG
The DNA here is from genome assembly GCA_041182785.1 of Bacteroidota bacterium. Classification (GTDB taxonomy): domain Bacteria; phylum Bacteroidota; class Bacteroidia; order Chitinophagales; family Saprospiraceae; genus M3007. The sequence goes on along the minus strand of JBEGNB010000454.1, from coordinate 7,445 downwards.
GCTCGAGCGCATCCTCCGGATTTTTAGCCCCGATTTCGAGGTGAGCGACGATAAACACATGCTGGACTTTCAGGGTGACACCAACGAGCCACTCGTGAAAAGAATGGTGGAAAGACTGGGCAGGGCAATCGCCAGCGAGGAAATCAGGCACAATATGGATCTCGAAGACGAACTCGACAGAATTATTGACCGCGAAACTCACAAGTATTTACTAACCATTCTTGAAAAAGAAGCTGAACTCGCTCAAAAGGATGAACAATTGACCCAAAAGGATGAGCAACTTGCCGAGAAAGACAGACTTCTCGATGAGGAAAGAAACAGACTTGCCGAATTGCAGCGAGAAATCGAGGAAATGAAAAAGAAGGCCGGGCTCTGATTCAAGCTTATTCCACCCGATAAGCCTCCACTTCCCCAATTGCCGCAAAACCGACCGTGTCGAGTATTTTTATCCGTACTTTGGTCGTAGTGACAGGGTCAAACATGCATATTTTACGCACACCGATTGTCGTAGAGCGGGTAACCTCCTTCCATACGTCGTTCTCCAGTACTTCAATGCTAAACTGTCTGATTCGCTGACCCGTACTGCGAACAGTTTCGCGCAGCCGGATACAATTGATGGTTTCGGGTTTCCTGAAATCCAGAACGATATAACCGGGTATGTCACCGCCGGATCCCTGTTCAAAAATATGACATGTATTCTGCTTTCCGTCATTCACTTTGGGTGTCCGGCTCTCTCCACCCTGATAGGAGGCGAATACCAGCTTGCCCTTTGCCAGATTATTGGAAAAGGCCTTGCGGAGTTTATCGCCAAACGCCACCAGACTGGCCGAGTCCCGGGGCGCAAATCTGCCCTGCCGATCGGGCGGTACGTTCAGAATCAGGTTTCCTCCTCTGCCCACCGATTTCAGGTAAATATCGAACAACTGATCGGGGGTCTTTACTTTGTCGTCTTCTTCCTTGTGATAAAACCACCCCGGACGAATACTGACATCACACTCGGCAGGTATCCACATGGCACCATTCTCCTGACCTGTCTGTAATACGGATGTGGCCGGCCCTGTAGCTCCGCGACCGAAACCGGCGGTATCCAGCATGCACCAGTTTGTTTCGGCAACGGTTCCCTGTTCGTTACCAGCCCACCGGCAACCCGGACCAATGTCACTGAAGATGACCGCATTGGGCTGATATCGCTTCACCAGTTTCTCGAAACGATGAAAATCGTATTCCTGCTTTTTCCCATTCTTGCCCTCTCCGTTGGCGCCATCCCACCAAACCTCAAACAAATCTCCGTAGCCAGTAAGCAATTCCGTCAGTGTACTGGCATACACATCGTTGTAACGTGGTGTGCCGTACTGCGGGTGGTTGCGGTCCCACGGACTCAGGTAAACCCCGAATTTCAGTCCGTTGCGCTTGCAGGCATCCGAGAGTTCGCGCAGTACGTCGCCTTTTCCGTCTTTCCATTTGCTCTCCCTGACCGTGTGTGTAGAGTATCCGGACGGCCACAAACAGAATCCGTCGTGGTGCTTGGCAGTTATGATAATCCCTTTGGCACCGGCCGCATTGGCAACACGGCACCACTGATCGCAATCCAGCGCCGTCGGATTGAATACGTCCTCTGTTTCCGTACCATGCCCCCACTCCAGGTCGGTAAATGTGTTCGGGCCAAAGTGTACAAAAAGGTAAAATTCCGTCTCGTGCCAAACCTGCTGCGCCTCCGATGGCGCCGGACGATTGGCCACGGGTTGTGCAATAACACCCGCAGAAATGAGGAAACTCAACAGAAACGGTGCAATTCCGGATATTTTCATGGTACAGATTACTTTGATGCTCAAATGTACATAATAAACTCATTCCTGTGTTTCGGCAAATGTGTCTTTCGTAACTTCGCCCGATCTAATTCATCCCGCAATGAAAATCCTCGTCACCGGCGGCGCCGGCTTCATCGGATCACACACGGTTGTCTCGCTGACCGAAGCAGGCCTCACCCCTGTTATTCTCGATAATTTCTCCAATTCAAACCCGGAAGTACTCGCCGGACTCGAAAAGATACTCGGCTTTCCGGTTATTTTCTATGAAGGTGACTGTAATGATCCAGGTATTTACAACCGTATTTTCACCGAACACGAAATCGGCGGTATAATCCATTTTGCCGCCTACAAGGCAGTAGGCGAATCCATGGAACACCCGCTGATGTATTACCGGAATAACCTCGGTTCGCTGATGACGCTGCTCACTGTTATGGAGCAACATCAGATCCGGAATCTCATTTTTTCCTCCTCCTGCACTGTGTACGGAGAACCCGACACGGTACCTGTAACCGAACAAACACCTGTCAAGGAGGCCTCTTCCGTTTATGGCAACACCAAACAGATTGGAGAGGAAATTCTCCGGGATGTGGCCAGTGTGATGCCATTCAGTATTATTTCTCTGCGCTACTTCAATCCTGTAGGCGCCCATCCCTCGGGCCTCATCGGGGAATTACCCACCGGTGTCCCGAATAACCTCGTGCCGTTTGTCACACAAACCGCCGCAGGCATCAGGGAGTCTGTTACTGTTTTTGGCAACGACTACCCTACCCCCGACGGAACCTGCATCCGCGACTATATTCATGTCATGGATCTCGCAGAAGCACACGTGGCAGCACTCCATCACTTGCTGAAGGTGAACCGGGAGAAGTATTATGATGTTTTCAATGTGGGTACCGGCACCGGTAACAGCGTCCTCGAGGTGGTGAATACTTTCGATCAGGTAAACAACCTGAACGTACCTCACCGGTTCGGCCCCCGCCGTAGCGGCGATGTAATAGCTATATGGGGCAATGTGGACAAATCAGCCGGGGTACTCGGCTGGAAGGCCCGCCGTTCACTCGCCGACGCACTGAAGGATGCCTGGAACTGGCAAAGCCGACTGCCCAAACCCTGAATGGCTTATGCTCAACCGCAACCTGAATCTCGAACTCCTCCGGAATGATGCCTTTGATGTTTGTATCATCGGAGGCGGTTCTGCCGGCGCCGGTTGTGCCCTCGATGCCGCACTGAGGGGAATGAAGGTTGCACTGATTGAAAAGACTGATTTTGCCGCTGAAACTTCGGGGAAAAGTACCAAACTCGTACACGGCGGAGTCCGGTACCTCGAACAGGCTTTCCGGAAACTCGATCTCGCGCAGCTCAACCAGGTAAAACACGGCCTGCAGGAGCGACGCTTTGTGCTCGGCAATGCCCCGCACCTCGCGCGCCCGCTCGCGCTCGCAACTCCTGTCTTTAACTGGTGGAGCGGTGTTTACTACTTCCTCGGACTAAAACTGTACGACTGGTTCGCTCCCGGAAGGTCGGGAATGCCACCCGGCAAATGGACAGGCAAACGAAAGCTGGACAACCTTTTCCCCGGACTGAACAAGGGGATTCGCAGTGCCATTGTTTATTACGACGGACAACTCGATGATGCCCGCTACAACCTCGCACTCATTCAGTCAGCAAACCTGTCCGGTGCTATTGTTGCCAACTACGTCGAACTTCAGGAGTTTTCGTCCGACAGGTCCGGGGCCATAACTGCTGCCACGGTACTCGACCGACAGTCTGATACCGCCTTTTCAATACGTGCCAGGGTTTTTCTGAATTGTACCGGTCCTGCCGCTGATTCCGTTCGCCTCAAGGCCAATCCGGAACTCACCCCCGTAATAAAACCTTCCAAAGGGGCACATATCCTGGTCAGGATGCCACAACAGAAAGCCTCCTGTGCCCTGCTGATTCCGAAAACGGCCGATAACCGGGTGGCTTTTGCCATTCCCTTCGAAGGCCGCATGATGATCGGCACCACCGACGAGCCCTGCGAAAATCCTGAACTTGAGCCGTACGCCGATCGGAGTGACACAGACTTCCTGCTAGAAACTATCAATCCATACCTGGAGACTCCCCTCTCCCGGGCACAGGTTACGAGCGGATTCGCCGGACTGCGACCACTGGTAAACCTGTCATCAAACAATAAACACACCAAATCCATCCTCCGCGATCATTTGGTGGAGCAGGATGAACGCTCCGGACTGGTCAGTCTGCTGGGTGGCAAATGGACCACCTACCGACTGATGGCGAAAGATGCGGTGGATGTTATTGCAAACCGGCTCGGTATGCATATCCCCTGCTCTACCGAAAACCATTTATTATGGGGCGCAAATGGCTGGTCTCCGGATTTTTATAAAAAAATTCAGGCAGAATTTAAAATTGATGAAGATGTTTCGCAACATTTGGCCGACAAATACGGAACCAGTGCTGTTGTAGTGGCCCGGCTCGCGCAGGAAGATCCCGTATTGAGCGAAAGGCTTGTTCCTGAACAGCCCTTCCTCAAGGCAGAGGTTGTATATGCTGTCAGACACGAAATGGCGCTTGAAATCCGCGACTTCCTGTCCAGAAGAATCCGGCTTGAGTTGACAGATTTTCGTTTGTGCGCCGCTGCAGCCCCTGAAGTTGCACGGATTATGGCCAATGAACTCGGCTGGAGCCCCGGACAAAAGGAAGCACGGCTTCACGAATATTTGTCTGCACATTTCTTCACCCTCTGACTTAACTAACACTATGAACGTTTTTCTCGCAGAACTGCTCGGCACCGCTCTCATTATTCTGCTCGGCAACGGCGTTGTGGCCGGCGTTGTTCTGAAAGGAACCAAAAATGAAAATGCCGGCTGGATTGTCATCACATTCGGCTGGGCACTCGCTGTCACTTTCGGCGTGTACGCAGCCGGAAAAATCAGTGGCGCTCACCTGAATCCGGCTGTAACTGTCGCGCTGGCAGCCACCGGTCAATGGTCTGAACAGTTTACCCCTCAAACACTTCCATTGTATATCTCCGCCCAGATGCTCGGCGCCTTTCTGGGCGCTTCCCTGGTGTGGCTGTTCTACTATCCGCACTTTCAGCTCACGGAAGATACGGAAGCCAAGAGAGCTGTGTTCTGTACTGCTCCTGCTGTACGGAATACCGCGTTCAACTTCATCAGCGAATTCCTGGCTACTTTCGTACTGCTTTTTGGACTGAGTGCCATCGGTGCCAACCAGTTTGCCGACGGACTCAATCCGATTGTGGTGGGAGCGCTCATTCTGGCCCTGGGCATCTCGCTCGGTGGCACAACAGGATATGCCATGAGCCCGGCCAGAGATCTGTCCCCGCGCATCGCGCACGCGATTCTGCCGATTTCCGGAAAAGGCCATTCAGACTGGAGTTACGCATGGATTCCGGTCGTGGCGCCTGTACTCGGAGGTATTGCCGGTGCCTTCACTCACCAATTACTCTTCTAACCGCTTCCTATGAGCTACATTCTTGCCATTGATCAGGGCACCACATCCACGCGTGCCATTGTTTTTGATAAAAAAGGGAATATCATCGCTGTCTCTCAACAGGAAATAACGCAGTTCTTCCCCAAACCCGGCTGGGTTGAACACAATGCTTCTGAAATATGGGACACCGTGAGAGATACTGTAAAAGAGGTAACCGACAAGGTCGGTGCTGACAACATCACCGCCATCGGCATCACCAATCAGAGAGAAACAACGGTTGTATGGGACAAACGCACGGGTAAGCCTGTTTATAACGCCATTGTATGGCAAAGCCGCCAGACGGTTGATATCTGTGAATCGCTCAAGACCAGGGGCCTCGATCCTGAAGTCAGGTATAAAACCGGCCTGCTGATTGATGCCTATTTTTCCGGCACCAAAATCAAATGGATTCTCGACCATGTTCCCGGCGCGCGCGAAGATGCCCGGGCGGGACATCTCCTGTTTGGCACTATTGATACATGGGTACTCTGGAACCTTACAGAGGGCCAGGTACATGCCACGGATTACACCAATGCCTCCCGTACCATGATTTATAATATCAGGGAAAAGTGCTGGGACGCTGATCTGCTGGCTGCCCTTGAGATTCCCGACTCCATGCTGCCCGCAGTAATGGACTCGTCCACGGTTTACGGCGTGGGCAGGGCCGATCTGATGGGTACAGATGGAATACCCGTGGCGGGAATAGCGGGCGATCAGCAGGCTGCACTCTTCGGTCAGGGATGTTTTTCTCCCGGCATGGCCAAAAATACATACGGAACCGGGTGTTTTATGCTTATGAATACCGGTACCGAGGCGGTTGCCTCTCCCAACGGACTACTCACCACTATTGCCTGGGGTATCGGCGGTGAAGTAGAGTATGCACTGGAGGGCTCTATCTTCGTGGCTGGCTCCGCGGTCAAATGGATGCGCGATACCGTGGAATTGTTCACCGATGTGGCAGAAACTGATCCAATAGCACGCACGCTGACCTCATCTGAAGGGGTTTATTTCGTCCCGGCATTTGTTGGCCTGGGTACTCCTTATTGGGATTCCGAGGTCAGGGGTGCCATTTTTGGACTGACCCGCGGCAGCTCGAGAAGCCACCTCATTCGCGCCACCCTCGAAAGTGTGGCCTACCAAACCCGCGATGTGCTCTCTGTGATGGAGAAAGACTCCGGAATCAGTCTGAAAGGCCTCAGGGTAGATGGTGGTATGGTTGCCAACAACTTCCTGATGCAGTTTCAAAGTGATATACTGAGGGTAAATGTAGAACGACCGGTGGTTCAGGAAACAACTGCTCTCGGAGCTGCTTACCTGGCCGGCCTGGCTGTAGGCTACTGGAAAGACAAACAGGATATAGCCGGAAACTGGCAACTCGACCTGGCGTTCAGTCCGCAGATGCCGGCAGAGGAAGCCGAAACCCTCTATCAGGGCTGGCTGAAAGCTGTGGAGGCCGCCAGGGTATTCAAATAACCCCACAAGGCACTCTGTTTCAAATCAGAGAAAGGAAGGTATCCTCGGGGGTACCTTCCTTTTTTTTACGCCCGTGCCGGGCGCACAAGAAGAGAGGGCTGCCCCGTTACCGGAGCAGCCCTCTTGTTATTTCAGAATGTTCGTTTTACCGAACAATCGTCAATTACTTCGTCTGAATCATCTGCTTGGTAGCAGTTTCAGTACCGTTAGTCAGCGTGTAGTACAGAACACCAGTTGTGTTCATCAGAGCGCGATCCAGGGAAATGGCGTTGTAGCCCTTCGCAAAGTCACCCTTCTGTGTGAATACTACGCGACCAGCAGCGTCGAACACTGTCAGGGTAGCTGTAGCAGCTTCTGGCAGGTGGAAGCCAACCATCGTCTTGTTGACGAATGGGTTTGGCTGGTTCTGGTACAGTTCGAAGCCTACGCCAGCGATAGTGTTACCGTTGAAGCGGAGAGCTACGTCCATACGACCGTCTGCCAGGCTGTAACCTTCAGCCTTCGTGATACGGCTGGATACGCCAACCATCTCGCTCAGCTTGCCAGCCTTCTCAGCCTTGAACGTTACTGTGAACGTCTCGGAACCGTCAACTGACACAGTCAGGGCGTCAGCGAAGATACCAAAGTTGTTCTCGTTTACTACGTCAGACTTCACGATACCTGCCACAG
>JBEGNB010000453.1:0-4899 GCA_041182785.1 Bacteroidota bacterium | reverse complement strand
GTTTTTTTCGGAGGAAGGGCCCATCAAAACAGCCCATACTGATCTGGAAGAGGACTCCACGTATGACTTTGCCTTCGGAGCCAACGACCTCGCTATCGAGGTGACATCCATCAAGCAGGTGGACAAGATTGAACGCGTCAGGAAAACTGCCGCTGCCGACAACAAGCGCCTGCTACTGCTGTACAACGAGGAACTGTCGGACCATATCAACGAGCCGGAACTGGTTGCAGAAAAAATACGCAACGCACTCAACAGCCGCGACAGTTTCATCGTCACCAGCGAAACGCCGCGCAGCGAACAGCTTTTTGTATCATGCAGCCTGACCGGAAAATACAGTCCGGAAGTGTTTACCAAACTGCATGTGGATGTAAATCTGGTGGACAATGAGGTGCTTGATCTGGAGAAGGCACTGTCCAGAACCCAGTTCAAAAATGCCAATTTCAAGATTGACAAGGAACACGGCAGTATCTATCTGTGCTCCACCGAGCTGGAAAAGATGTCGAAACGATACGCCAATGTGGTGAATCCGGACGATATGGTAGCTTTATATGGCGCCGACTGTTTCAGGATGTACGAGATGTTCCTCGGTCCGATCGAGGTGAGCAAGCCGTGGGATACCAAAGGAATCACGGGTGTAAGCGGTTTCCTGAAGAAATTCTGGCAGTTATTCTTCAGCGGAGACCAGTTCAGTATTTCTGATGATCCGGCCACCAAAGACGAATTGCGCGTACTGCACAACTGCATAAAAAAAGTAACCGAGGACATCGAGCGATTCTCCATGAACACCTGCGTGAGTCACTTTATGATTGCCACCAACGATCTGAGAAAACTCAACTGCAACAAGCGGGCGGTGCTGGAGCCACTCACTGTCCTGCTCGCACCGTTCGGACCGCATATAGCCGAGGAGCTCTGGAGCCGTGCGGGGAACAGCGGGTCGGTGTGTGATGCTACATGGCCGGAATGGAACGAGGAGTATCTGAAGTCAGACACCAAGGAATATCCGGTTCAGATCAACGGCAAGCTGAGGGCCACCATTGAACTCCCGTCGGACATAACACCTGCAGACGCCGAGGCCGCCGCCCTGGCACTGGAGCAGGTTCAGCGCTGGCTGGAGGGCAAGCAACCCAGAAAGGTGGTATTTGTACCCGGAAGAATGATTAATTTGGTGGTGTAAGGGCCTCCACCCTGCCGCCTTTCAGACGGAGGATGCGCCGGGTACGCGCCGCCAGCTCGAGATCGTGCGTCACCAGCACCAGGGTGGTGCCCGCATTTCTGTTCAGGTCGAATATCAGGTCAACGATGCCCGTGGCATTCTCCGCATCGAGATTGCCCGTTGGTTCGTCGGCGAACAATATCTGGGGGCTGGTGGAAAAGGCGCGCGCGATGCAGACACGCTGCTGCTCTCCGCCCGACAGCTGAGCCGGGTAGTGGTCCAGTCGCTTGCCCAGTCCGACCTTTTCCAGCCACTCGCGAGCCACCGTTTCGGCCAGTGAGTCGCCACGCAACTCCATGGGTACCATGACGTTTTCCAGAGCTGTGAGCGTGGGGATAAGCTGGAAACTCTGAAAAACGAATCCGACATGGCGGTTTCGCACCTCGGCACGTTCATCTTCGCTCAAACTATCGAGCCTGATTTCATTCAGTACAACAGAGCCGCTGCTGGCACGATCCAGTCCGGCGCAAAGTCCGAGCAAAGTTGTTTTGCCAGAGCCGGAAGGCCCTACAATAGAGAAAGTTTCTCCGGCAGGAATATCGAACGTGACATTTTCAAGTACGGTGAGTTGCTCTCCCGCGGGCGAGCGATAGTGACGGGTCAGATTGGAGACGCTGAGCATGACAGACTGATTCAGAATTTGTTGGAGTCAAGTGTAACACATCAGTCCGTTTAAAGTTTTACCTGAAACAAATTTCACTTTTCAATTATTTTGTGAAACTTGCGCCCCCTTTTATTATGAAAAAACTCGCAGTACTTGTTCCCGCCCTCCTTGGCGCCACCCTGACGACAGCTCAGGGATTCCAGACAGTCTTTCCCGGTTTGTCGGGCCAGGAGCTGATTGACAGCCTGGGTGCCCGTTTCCGTCCGCAGACGGTGCTGGATTACGCCAATTCACGCGACACGCTGTATGCCCGGATTCTGGCAGTCAGCGACGACAGTCTGCGCTGTATCTATTCCGGTCACACCCTGTATCTGGATCCCGCACAGGATCCTACACAGTATATTTATCAGGGTGGCGGTACGAACGGGATGAACACAGAGCATGCCTATCCGGTTGCCAAGGGAGCCACGCAGGGTACCAATGCGCACAGTGACATGCACCACCTCTACCCCACGCGGATTCTGGTAAACGAGGCGCGTGGCGACAAGCCCTTCAGGGAAATACCGGACAACCAGACACAGAAGTGGTTTCTGAACAACCAGACCCTCACCAGCATCCCTGCACAGGGCATAGACAGCTACGCAGAGTCATCAGCCGACGGGTTTGAACCGAAGGAGGCCTCCAAAGGGGAAATTGCCCGTTCTGTTTTCTATTTTTACACCGTGTACAGGAATCAGGCCAATTCGGCAGACCCTAACTTTTTTGAGCTGCAGCGCCAGACCCTCTGCCAGTGGGACGCCATGGATCCTGCCGGGGATGAAGAACTTCAGAAGACCTGGAAAATTGCAGCCTATCAGGACGGAAAGCCCAATCCTTTCGTGCTCGACTGTACGCTGGCGCACAGATCATGGTGTCCGGAAGTTACCCCGTCGTGTCAGGTGGGGGTTAGCTATCCGGCCTCCGGATCAGCTCCGGATGTGACCGTGCTTGGCGCCCCCGGCGAATCGCAGTGGCTGCGGGTAATAGTACAGGAGTCGGGATTATTGCGCTGGCGCATGTTCTCCGCAACAGGCGGCCTGCTTCAAACAACAGAAATCGGCGAACTGCCGGCCGGAACACACGTGCTGCCCCTCGGGAGCGGGCAGGCAACCGCCATACAGTTTTTGGAAGTAACCAGTACAGACAGGCATGGACAGACACACCGTCGCATGCTGCCGGTACTCAGATAAAAAATCTCTCTGCTTATGATCCGCACCATCATTGTTCTTCTCATCACCCTGATTACCCTCCCCGTAATAGCCGTTTACTACGATGCTCCGCTATCCGTTGAGCAGCGCGACACCCTGCATTATCTGGTGAAACTGATGCTCGGCGTGGGCCTTACCTGTTTCGTGGTGAGTGAAATCACAAAGAACTACAGTCAGGTGGACAAACTCTGGAGTATTGTACCTATACTGTACACCTGGGTAGTTGCTGTGCACAGTGACTTCAACGAGAGGCTGGTACTGATGGCAACGCTTGCCAGCATCTGGGGTGCGCGCCTGACGTTCAATTTTGCCCGGAGGGGCGGCTACAGCTGGATACCGTGGCAGGGCGAGGAGGACTACCGCTGGGCGGTATTGCGTCAGCAACCCATGTTTCAGAACAAACTGGCGTGGAGTGCCTTCAACCTGTTTTTCATTTCACTGTATCAGCAGGGACTGATACTGCTCTTTACGCTTCCCACCATTGTGGCCTGGCAAGGCGCCGACAAGCCACTCGGAGTGCTTGACTACCTCGCTGCGGCGCTCATGCTCGGATTCATCGTCACGGAGACCATCGCCGACCAGCAGCAGTACAACTTCCAGCAGGAGAAATACCGCCGCAAGAATGCGGGGGAGCCGCTGGGAGAGTACGCCCACGGTTTTTGCGACAGAGGCCTGTGGTCAGTAGTTCGCCACCCGAATTACGCCTCGGAGCAGGCGATATGGCTAAGCTTCTACCTTTTCAGCGTGGCAGCTACCGGTCGCTGGGTAAACTGGTCGCTGGCAGGCGGTCTGCTGCTGGTGCTGCTGTTCCTCGGCAGCAGTGACTTCAGTGAAAAGATATCGGCCGGTAAATATCCGGAGTACGAAGGTTACCAGAAGCGGGTACCGCGGTTTATACCGTGGTTCAGGGGGTAATGATGATATTTTGGGGCATTCTGCAGCCAGGATGGCGATACTTGTGTTTGCTACTTGTCGCGAATTCTTTTACCTTTGTCATGCAACTAAATTGTGCGCTATGTCATTCAAACTCCGTCAGTCGCTGTTTTGGGATTCCGATGTCCGGACTATAGATTTGCAGAAGCACAAGACTGCTGTCATAGAGCGTATTATCATGCGCGGCCATCTCGATGAATTCAGGGCGATGATGGACTTTTATGGCAAGGACGTGGTGAAGGAAGTTGTACTGAATGCGAGATGGCTAGACAAGGTAACACTGGCATTCTGTTGTACTATATTTGACGTTCCCAAAACTGCATTCAGATGTTACAGACTCGCACAGTCGAACCCGGAACACTGGAGTTATTAAAAAACCTGATGTCACTTCCGGAGCTGGATGGATTCTATCTGGTTGGTGGAACAGCTTTGGCACTCCAGTTTGGACACCGTATGTCTGTAGATCTTGATCTCTTCACTGAGTTACAATTTGACAAAGTGGCACTGCTTGAAGCATTGCAAAAGTCTTATGACGTTCTTGTTGAAACAGAAGAAGGAAGTATGCTTATCACCAGTATCAACTTTGTCAAGGTCGATTTCGTGAAAATGAGCTACCCCGTCTTGTTTGCCCCGATTGTAGTGGAAGGAGTGCGAATGCTGGAAATCAGAGATATCGCTCCTATGAAACTCAAAGCAGTAACCCAACGCGGTAGCAAGAAAGACTTTTACGACATTTACTATCTGCTGGATTATCTGACGATACAACAAATGCTCGAACTGTTTTCCCTGAAATTCAGGCAGTTTGAGATTTTCCATGTTTTAAAAAGCCTCAATTACTTCGATGATGCAGAAAAATACCCCGACCCGGTATTATTTGACAAAACTGTAACGTGGAATAAGGT
>JBEGNB010000452.1:0-4012 GCA_041182785.1 Bacteroidota bacterium | reverse complement strand
TGTCGAGAGAAGGCCCGGCACTGGCTGTTGGTGACATCAATGGCGACGGACTGGAAGATATATTCTTTGGCTCATCCAAGAAAAACCCCAGTGCATTGTATCTGCAGCGCAGTAATGGCTCTTTCATCCGAAATACTCCGGAGGTCATCGCCGCCGACAGTATCTTTGAAGACGTAGATGCCATCATGACTGATCTGGAAAACGACGGCGATCTGGACCTTGTGGTGGCTGCCGGAGGAAATGAATTCCGCGACAAGAATGATCCCATGCGCCAGCGCGCGTACGTGAACGACGGGAAAGGCAACTTCACCAGAATATTCTTCGACGGCCTGTACATGACTGCCTCCTGTGTACTGGCTGCCGATATCAACAGAGACGGACTCACCGACCTGTTCTTTGGTGGTCGTGCTGTACCATGGAACTATGGCGTTACTCCCGATTCGTACCTCCTCCTGAACAAGGGCGGTGGACAATTTGAAAATGTGACTGAACAGATCGGAGGTGGTATGGGCAAAGCCGGTATCATCAAAAACGGCACCTGGACCGACATAGATGCCGACGGAGACAGTGATCTGCTGCTCGCACTTGAGTGGGGTGCTCCCACCGTTTACATCAATGAAAACGGACAATTCAAAGGCCGGGTACTCAATGATATGACCGGCTGGTGGAATTTCCTGCTTCCGTACGACTTCGACGGCGACGGCGACATGGATATACTGGCAGGAAATACCGGCGAAAACAGCAAACTCAGGCCCACTGTTCAGGAACCTGTGCGCCTGTATGTAAATGACTTCGACGACAACCAGCAGATCGAGCAGGTTCTCTCCTATTACGTAAAAGGCCGGGAAGTAGCATTCAATAACTACGACGAAATTATGAAGCAGCTGCCGGTACTCAAGAAGAAGTACCTTTTGGCCCGAAACTTCGCCAAAGCCTCACTGGCAGATATCTTTGGTACCGACAAGTTGTCAAAATCCATCCGGCTGGAGGCCAATACCTTCCAGAGTATGTATTTTGAAAATGTCGGCGGGCTGAACTTCAAGGCTCACCGCCTGCCCGATGAACTGCAGTACAGTCCGGTGAAATCTGCCCTTGTCAGTGACGTAAACGGCGATGGCAAACCGGAAGTGATTGTGGGATCCAACTGGTACGACTGCAATATCGAGATGGGTCGCTACGACGCCAGTTACGGGAATATACTGAGCATCGGTGCGAACGGAGCGATGCAGGTAAGTAAACTCGGAAACCTCCGTATCAGAGGCGAAATCAGGCGGATTGAACCGGTAAAAACGGCCGGTAAAACGGCGTTCGTGCTGGCGAGAAACGACAGTAAGGCCCTGCTTATCCAGCCGGGGATACAATAACCCCGGTATTTATCGTTATGACTGATATAACTGTCCACTCCGGTGGATGGTAGTTAACGAATCACCAATCTGTTTTTTTATGAGAATGAAACAAATTTTGCCCTTTTTTCTGATAGTTGCAGTCGGACTTTCGTCCTGTGTAACCAAGAAAAAGTATGTTGATCTGCAAAGTCAGCTCAGCAATACCAAACTGGAGCTTGAGGTTGCCAACAAGGATCTCGGCAAGTGTGGTAAGAGTCTGAACGAGTATATGAATAAACTGGCTCTCTGCGAACAGGACAAGGCCAATGCACAAACAGAGAGCCGCCTGCGCGCCGAGCAGATTGACTTCCTGAAGGCTCAGCTGAGCGACTGCCAGAATACCCGCGACAAGCAGCTGTCTCAGGCCGAAGACCTGACACGCCTCAACAAAACCGCATCCGAAAATATCCGGGAAACACTATCCCAGCTGGAGAAGAAGGACAAGTATATCCACTACCTGCAGAATGCCAAAACACGCGCTGATTCAATCAACCTCGCACTGGCAGTCAACCTGACCACGATGCTGCGCGATGGTATCGCCGACAAGGACATTGAAGTAAAAGTGGATAAAACCGTTGTATTTGTCAATCTGTCGGATAAAATGCTCTATGAGAGCGGAAGCGCCAACCTGACCTCCCGCGCACAGGAGGTACTCGGCAAAATTGCCCAGATTGTACAGTCTCGACCAGAGCTGGAGGTCATGGTGGAAGGCTATACTGACAATATACCCATCAAAAACGCCTGCATGGACGACAACTGGGATCTGAGTGTAAAGCGCGCTACTTCAGTTGTACGTGCCCTGCAAACACAATACAAGGTTGATCCGAACCGCCTGATTGCAGCTGGCCGCGGCGAATGGAATGCGCTTGCGACCAATGATACCGACGAGGGTCGCAGTATCAACCGCCGCACCCGAATCATCATACTGCCCAAGCTCGACCAGTTCTACGATCTGCTCGATCCCAACAAAACACCAAAGAAATAAGGACTTGTTCAGGATTCTCTGCCGTTGGCAAAAACAGGCTGATTTTTTGTCAGTTTTTGCGTTTTTGAAGGTGCATAGCTGGTGCTACGTAGCTGAAAAAAGGTGAAAAATGGCGAAAAATGAGCAGTTTTTGACTCGGCGAGAGGTTCCTGAACAAGTTCTAAACGGAAGCATCTACGGGATGCTGGCTACTTGAGAAATCGCTGATCTGTGAGCGCTTCCAGAAACGCTTTCAGATCAGTTTTCTCCTGTGGGGTCAGATTAAGCGGACGAACCAGCGTATCGCGGTTGATGCTGCCCGTGACAAACTTGTCGGGCTGATCGTAAAACTCAATCACTTCCTCCAGCGTTTTGAACATGCCGTTGTGCATATAAGGGGCTGTAACAGCCACGTTTCTGAGTCCGGGAACCTTGAATTTCCCCAGATCGGTGCTGTCTTTTGTTATCTCAAACCTTCCGCTGTCGGCAAACTTCCCCTTGCCTGTATAAAGCCCCACATTCCTGAATTCATCTCCCGTGAAATCGGGAGAGAAATGACAGTCGAAGCACTTCCCCTTGTTCATAAATACCTCCCGCCCGCGCACAGCCTGCTCGCCCATCGGATTGACGCCGTCGTTCATCCAGCGATCGAAGGCCGTATTACCCGTTTCGAGTGTTCTGATGAAGGAAGCCAGCACCTCGCCGAGTTTCTCGGGGGTAGCTGAGGTGCCGTACAGTTGCCTGAAGGCATAATCGTAGCCGGCGTGATTTTTAAGGCGCAGGGCCACAACCGGTAGCGTGGCGTGCATTTCTAGGGAGTCCTGAATAGGCATGAGTGCCTGCTCCTCCAGCGAGGCCGCGCGACCGTCGAAAAAGAAGTACGGGCGGGCGCTCATATTGGTGATGCCCGGAGAGTTGCGGCGACCGGTTTTGCCCCCTACTCCCCTGCTGAACGTGGCTGTATCGCAGAAGGCGAAGGCAGGAATATGGCATGAAGCACAACTGACTGTACTGTCGAGCGACAGAATCGGGTCATGAAAGAGCTGCTCGCCCAGTTTTTCCGGAGTTACCGGATCGGGCAACTGAAAAGCCAGGCAGCAAACGGCAAACAATGAAAATACTACCCATTTCATAACACAAAGGTACGCGACCTGAACGGGTTGTCAATTACATTTTACTTAGAAGTATGAATTTTCCGTTAACGATTTTGTAGGAACGGTCATATACACTGAGTACATCGCCTTCTTTCATTTTGGCCAGTCGGGTGATATCCTGATCTATTGTGTGCAGGGTACCCCCTGTTTTCCAGGCGATAAAGATGTGAGCCGGGTTGATTGTTCTGGTTGCTCCGCAAACAATAACGTGAACGGGCTTTTTGACCTGTGAGAGTAGTTCCAGATCGCGGGGGGTGGCATAGTTATCGGAAATCAGCACAATATCTTCACAGTCGGGGCACGCCTTCATGCCCTCCAGAACAGCTTCAATATCATTTTCGGGTCTGTCGCCGCCTGTTCCGCCGCCGATGGCTTCCACCATGGTTTCTTCCAGTATCTTTTCGGTGGTGGGCTTCACGTGGTAAAGTCCGCCGGTAGAACCCACCTCCTTTTCGTAGTCTTCCTTGCTCGCCCCATCGTTAAAAAAGACAAAGTGCAGCGTGTTGTCC
>JBEGNB010000451.1:0-4432 GCA_041182785.1 Bacteroidota bacterium | reverse complement strand
ATCGTTGAAATACCCGGATTCTGTGCACCAAAGCACTGTGTAACCGCCCGAATTTCAAATTCGCCGTCTTTGAGGCCCTGAGTATTCCACTGTACAATCTTGAACACATCGTTGTCGAGTTGCGCTTTGGGCACCTCGGCAATATTGATCCACGCGCCGTCGCCATTCTTGCGGCGGTATTGCACCCGGATCAGTTCCAGATCAGCGTCATAACGGTCATATTCATTCAATGTGATGTACAGAATATTGCCGTCTGCGGGCGTGAGTACCCAGTTTTGCAGCGGGAAGCCAATGTCTATCGGACTGCAAGGCTCCAGGAAGTACACGTCGAGCAGAATCTCCTTCCAGAATGGGAAAGGTGGCCAGTCGCCGTCGTTCAGGGCATCATAACGGGCACCCTCGCAGTCAGCAATGGCATAAATACTCAGGTTTTCGTACGTGAAGGCTGTCGGACCGCGCTCAACCGTCACGATCACTTCCTGCGATTTGTACGGTTCCACAAGGAATGTACCGCTCTGGCTATTGGAACCCTGTATCTTTACCACGGCACCGTCTGGATTGGTACTGTTGGAAAGCGCCAGCGTATAATAGCGCCAGTCTTCCGACTGACTCGTATTGCCCAGATTGAACTTGAACACAGCGGCATCATTCATCGGAACGTTCACTGCGATCTGCTTGTCCACCGTGAGGTCCAGCCCGTCGCGCGGCTGCGTGTTGGGTTCATGCGGGCACGAGGACTGTCCGGATACCAGATCGAACACCGGCGTGCCATATACCCTGTCTTTCTTGATGTTTACCGTGAAGTTGTCGCCTATATCATCGTCGGCCAGCGTGTAGCCAACCGTGCGCGATTTGGAGGCAGAGTTACCAGCCGATGTACTCTGTTCGGTACCAAAATTCATCGCAATACCGGCCGATACACCCAGACCGTTTACCCGAACACCGAACTCGGTGGAAAAGCCCGCACTGAAGTTCTGCGTCCAGGAGGTCGTGTTGGACTGACTGGTTTCGGTTGTCTCGGATTCGGAGTACACCACATTCGAGTCGAAGGAAATATTCTTGGAAAAAACAGCTTCCTTGCGATTTTTCTTGTTGCGATTCACAATTTCTTCCCACTGTTTGGCACTCGTTGTATCACCAATCAGTTCCAGCGATGGAATCACCGAATTGAGAATCTGGTATTCCGAATAAATGAAAGTTGTGGCAAAACCCTCCGGGAATACAAACAAACCCTTGTCCAGATAGAATTCGCAGGTATTGGAATCATACAGCAGTTCATCAGTAATTCCATACAGGAAGTTCATGGCACCGCCCATATATACATCACCACCCTGTTCGCTGCCCACAATCACATCGCCACTGCCCGTAGAGATATTTTTAGTGGTAGTAATACAGGTCTCCATCTCCGTGGAAGAATACGCCGTGGTGCTGGATTCGATATTAAATCCAAGATCAGCCGTAACATTTACCTGCAGAGAAGTCGCAAAAAACGGTGTACCCATAGAAGTTTCAATCTCCGGACCCAGGTGAGCGGTGATATTGGAACTCAGATCCTGTGAGTGACTGGCTGAAATAGACCAGTTCTGACAAGTTGTTTCCCCACTCTCCAGAAAGGCACTGGAGCCGTCGCCCGGCGGATCGTGCAGAATCAGCATTGGAATATCCGGCGAAGTGGAGGTAAAAGTCGTTTGTCGCGGACGACGGCCCAGTACCACCGCCTCCAGCGTTTCGGTGGCCTGCTCGTCGTGCGCTTCGGCCGTTACCTGTAACAGTTTCTTGTAGGGAGCCGTAATATTCGGTTCCTCCACGCGGAATTTGTGCACCAGACTGCCCTCCGTCATCAGCGTATCGAACTGACTTAAATGAGCAATGTCGTTATTAATAGTCAGTTTGGCAGTATCCACGTAACACAGACCGCCATCATACTGCTCAAATACTTTGATGGTCACTTTCTGACTCTCCAGCATGCTGACCATGGGTTCACCGCAATTATTTGTTGGCAGTGGCGACACTTCCACATTCGGCGGAGCGAAATAGATGAAATCGGTCGTATCGTTCTTCGTTCTCAGATCCACCGTAGCACCACCCTGAATCTGGAAGTAGTTGTAAATAATGGGGTTGGAGTGTTCAATTACAGCTACTGTTACCGAATCGGGTGGCACACCTTCAAACACAAACTTGCCGTTGGCAGGAAGCTGTTTAATCTGCTCAAAACAGCCGTTCAGGGTAGCTACTTTCACTTTCACGATAGAGCCATCCGGCACCACCGACTTGCGGCAATAACCGCCTGCCATCTGACCGTGTACCTTGCGCTTGATCTGATTGCGGAAAAGAATACCTGCTACCGGGGTGGAAAGGTTCTCCAGTTCCCAGAAAGCCGGATAATAGGTGTGCTCCTCAAATTTCGGAGTCAGTACAATATTCGCTCCGGGTTCGAAGTCTGCCGAAAATTTACCCTCCACATCAGTGAATATCTGCGGCACGTTTGATTTGCCGTTCACCAGTATCTCTACCTTTTTCTGGAAGCAGTTGGTATTCTCAAAACGGACATAACCCGTTACCGGTATCGTGCTCTGGTCGGTGAAGTCCACCTCATCCACACTGGTACTTGAGGGGTTAAGCGTAACCAGGCGACTGGAGGGTGTGAACAGATGTGGCTCCTCGTCGGCTATGGCAGCCACTGTGCTGTAGGTGGCTCCATATATTTTACCATTGCCCGACAGCGTAAAACCATAGTCCTTCACCTTGTCCCCGCTACCTTCATTCAGGGGGAAGTAGTTCATCAGATCGCTGCGACGCAGATCGGTACCCACCGCAGCAGCCAGTTGCAGATCGGGCAGTGATACCAGACTGCTGTAAAACACCACGTCGTCTATCAGACCGGAGAAGTAGTTCACCAGCGAGCTGCCGCTGCGGCCTGCGCCCATGGTCCACACAGAGCCACCCGAAAAGTCGGAAGCTACCCCGCTGAAGGTGTGAGAACCCACCAGAGTTCCGTTGCGGTACAGCGTCACTGCTGCATTACTGCTGCCCGCAGGTTTGTCAATGACAAACGACAGACGGTGGAAACCCATGGTCAGCGGACCGAAGTTGTGCTGGCTGCCGCCCATCTCGAGGACGATATTACCGGCATTCAGATGTAGCCCGAAATGGGTGGTACTCCCGTTCTGCTTGGTCAGGATACACTGGTTGCCCGAAAAATCGAAGGCTTTTACGGTAACTTCCACCGTAGAGCTGTCGGCCAGGTCAAAATCTGTGAGTTCTACATACTGATTATTTACCGAATTGAACTCCAGCGACTGGTTGAAGTAAAAATTCTTGGAGGGTTTGGCGACAAACGTGGTACCCGCCCCGTAATTGATACCCGGAATCAGGTAGAATCCGGTTTCGTCAGAAATGCCGGCATTCACCACATTGGGTTTGTCGCTCGACCAGCCCGCTCCGCAGAAATAGAGTTTCTGTTTGGTACTCGTCAGATCGAAGGACTTGGAGCCCACACCCTCGTCGAACTTCCAGTAATTCACCAGGCCGTTGGCGTCGGGCGCTACAGTCCGGTTCAGGAACATCTGAATCTCCGTTTGGGCGAGCTGGCGGTTGTAAAAACGCAACTCGTCAATTCCGCCGATAAAGTAATCCGTGGCATCGGTTTTCTGACCCAGAAAAAGGGTGGATTGAGCTGCGGAGTAACCGGTTACAGCCGTTTCAATGAGCTCGCCATCCACGTAGAGCAGTACCGAGGAACCGTTGTACGATACCGCCACGTTGTGCCACGCATCAGCGGTGGCAGCCGGAAAAGCATACTCCAGTTCGGTGACGCCGCCCGAGCCGTTGCCCATCCCGAAACGCACACCCTTGCCATCGGCAGCAGGCAGGGTGTGAAGCCACCAGTTTTTACCAATATGGCTTCCCAGGTCAAATATGGCAGTATTGTCGTTACCGTCATCTATTTTTACCCAGCACGACAGCGTGAACTGACTTCTGGGATAAGAAGGGTTATATTCGGAGAAAATCATGTCGTCGCCCCCGAACCGCGCCGAAGCGCCGATGGTGGGCGAAAGGGTCACAACTGCGCCCGGTACAGGGTTGCCGGTGGACGATTTCACCTGACCGGTTACCACCCCGTTCGGGTTCAGGAAGCCCAGCGCAGAACCTCTGAATCCTTCACCGAAGACATTCACGCCGGCTACCTCATAGGTATAAAACTTGCCTGCCAGCACATTGAAGTCAATGAAAGAATAGGTTTCTCCATCAACAGTGGCGAGCAGCGCACCATTCCTGTATATTTTGAAGGAGTTGGCAGCCGGTGAAAGCGGGTCGGGGGTCCAGTCTATCTGAACACGGTCTTCCAGATCACCCTCGCTGGCCCGTACCACAGGGGCAGCAGGGGGTAACTGAAGAGATGCCCAGAATCCGGTACCCACGGTATAGTCCA
>JBEGNB010000450.1:0-3437 GCA_041182785.1 Bacteroidota bacterium | reverse complement strand
AAGTATATTGGTGGGTCAGGATGGATTGTATGTGGTTTGTTATTCCAAATCGGATGGTTTGGCCACCATTGGTGGGGGTAAACCAAGCCCAATAGATTTCCTTCTGGTAAAATTTTCCTTTAACCTGCAGCAGCGGATATGGTCGCGTTATCTGGGAGGCAGTCAGGACGATGAATACTACTCATTGCTTCGAATGGATCCGAGTGGCAACCCCATTGTGCTTACCATGACCAATTCCACTGATTACCCGTATGCAGGCGGACTACCAACGGATAATTCGGGTAGAGACAAACTGGTTGGAACCAAATTCAGCAAAAGCGGCAGTATCATCTGGAGCGGAGTAATGGCAAAAACAGATGTGCCAGTGAATGCCGGCTACATCTATCCGATGGCAGCCGATGTGGACAAAAATGGCAATATTTTTGTTATGGTCTCGGTAGAAAACGATTATGTTACCGGACCGTCCAACAACCTGTCCACCGTTGGTACACCCGGTACTGCCAATCCGGTATATCCGGGTTCTCTGCCGGGAAGTAAAGAATCGGATATGTTTTTGTTGAAAATTGCCCCCAACGGCAATAAATTATGGGGTACCTGGCTGGGTGGCAAGGGTCTGGAAGATTTTAACGGATATCTCTACACTTCCGATATGGTACTTGATACGGCCGGTAACCCGTGGGTGGTATTTAATACAGATGCACCACTTCCCACTACCCCGGATGCCTATCAGAAGGCGCTGCCCGACAATTTTTATCCCGCTGGCAGCAACCCGGCTGATTTCCAGTTGATGCATATTCAGCGATTATCGGGCACTAACGGTACAATCCAGTATTCCTCCCTTTATACAGGTAGCAAACCCCTCCAGATGTACCAGTCCAACCTCGCTCTGGACAAATCAACGAACAATCTGTATTTGTACACGCTCCTTACATATTTTGGTGTGCAGCAGTTTGATCTGAGCGAATTTACCACACCTTGTGCCTATCAGTCAAAAGCTGATTCTGAATTTGGCAATGAGACAGAACTTCACATGGTCAAATTCACTGATAATGGCAAGACCCGAGCCTGGGGTACTTTATTCGGTGCCATGAACAATTACTGTACCACAGGATTTGAGCTTATTTACAAAAACAATAAAATTTACGTTGGCGTTGAAGCGGGAGATCTTTATTCAAACAACCTGATTCCTCAGGACGCTACCACGCCGGGTGTGGAACAGCCTGAGAACATCTCAACTGGAGGTGTGCCCGATGTTACCGCTACCCTGTATCTGGCCACACTGGATGAAGGAGAAATACCTGCCGGCGTGACTGTGGAGCCTACTACTGTTTCTCCGCAGACGATTAGTGCCTGCGTGGGCGGTTTGATTGGTACCATTTATGGAAATAAAGTAAAAATAACTGCCCCGCAGAACTATAATAATATCGTGGTTTACCAGTGGCAGAAGGCTTTCAGTGCCACGGGACCATGGACTGATATCGAAGGTGCAACGGGGAAAAACCTGATGCCTGAACCATTTGACACTGCAGGTGTGTTTTTCTTGCGTCGCCTGACCCAGATTCCGGGTGCCTACTGCGATAAAGTGACATTCGACAGTTCAGCGGTTGTCCAGCTGACAATCGGTCCGAATATTGCACCCAAAGCCAATGCCGAGGGAGTCAAGTATTACACATGCATCGGCAACGAAATAACGCTGAATGGCAGCGGAAGCGGAGGTATCGCTCCCTACACTTACGAATGGTACGTAGGCAGTGATACCATCCCGGGATCAACCGAAACATCCATCACCAATACCCCTGAAGAGCCAACGATCTATACACTGAAGGTGACAGATTCTGTCGGGTGCTTTGGCCTGGATCAGGTGGCTGTGGAGCCGGTGAGTGCGGATGCCGGACCCGACCGGAATTTCTGTCAGGGTACGGCCGGTGTACAACTGGGTGGTATTCCCATACAGGGAGCTTCGGAAGTGAATTACTCATGGTCGCCTTCAGACGGCCTAAGTTGCACCCAGTGCGGACAGCCGGTGGCGACTCCGTCGAGCGAAACCACCTACACCATTACAGTAAGTGTGAAAGAGAAATCAGGCAGCGTTTGTACCATGACCGATGATGTCACGGTAAACCCGGTTGATGCCCCTAATGGCAATCTTTCATTTGCCGGCCCGGACCAGACTGTATGTCAGGGTGAAACAGCCATGCTGGGCCTTCCCGCTGCTGCTGACTACTCCTACACCTGGGCGCCGGGATCATATCTCACTGATAACAAATCGGCTCAGACTACCTATGACGCCGGAACGGAGGTTGTACCTTCCCCGCTGCGCTATTCCCTGACTGCGATCAAGGATGGATGTATTTTTGTGGATGTGGTCAAGGTTTCCACGCTGTACTTCCAGATTACTCCCCGCAATCTGGATCAGTGTTACGGACCTCTGTGGTTCCGGCAGGAGGCAGATGCAGGCGAGGTGAATCCGCCCGGTACGGTATTTACCTGGGAAAAAACGTCTGGTGACGGCAATATTGAAATTGTCACCACGGCGAATAATGGTGCTGATGCCTATATCAGACTTCAGCCTGGCTCCGGTTCGTCGGTAACATTCCGACGCAAGACCAGCCTGAATGGCAAGGATTGCTATTCTTTCTATAACACACTGAAAACATGTACGGGTGGTGGAGGTCCGGCCTGCTACACGGAGGTACGCGTACTCGGCGGCTCGGGTTGTCCTTTACCCGGTGGTGGTTACAAGGTGTACGCCAAGGATGTCAACCCTGCCGACTACAAATTCAAGTGGTCTCCGTCATGGGCTTTCAACAACGACTCATTGCCTATTCCTACTCTGATAACCACTCAAGCTGTGAATATCTCTGTGAAGGCAACGAACAAGTGGGATTCTTCCTTATTCTGTGTTGACACGCTGTTTGTCAATGACCCGGCATTGTCGGTGCCTGTCGTCATGACGACAGATGTACAGGGATGCAAGAATCAGGTTGTTCAGATTGGACCGGCACCGGTTCAGGGCTACAGTTATTTTTGGTCCAATACAACAGGTTTTGTGGGAATACCGGCAATTGAGCAAATCAATCCGCGGCCAAACCTGAAATTTGATAAATCACGTGATTACGTACTGAAGGTAACTGATATTGGTACCGGATGCTTTGCTTACGATACGGTGAGTGCGCTGGTATCCACTGTGTCAGCCGATGCCGGCCCCGATATATTTGCTTGTACAGGAACAGAGGTAACTATTGGCGCTCCGCCGCCACCGGGCACCAGTTTCACCTATTTGTGGAATCCCTCGAACGTCCCGTGGCGTCCCGTGGGTACACAGGGCCAATTCGATCCGAATCCCACGCTGCTGTTTGCAGGTGATGTAACGATGGTAGTGACGGCGACAGATCCGCAGACGGGTTGTTTTGCCAAAGATACGGTAGTAATTGATG
>JBEGNB010000449.1:0-23277 GCA_041182785.1 Bacteroidota bacterium | reverse complement strand
CGGGAACCCTGACCAGATGAACCTCGGGCAAATCGTCGCCCAGTGCTGCGGCGATATGCCTGGTATTGTCGGTACTTCCATTATCAGCAATCACAATCCGCCACTGTTTTCGGTCGGGGAAGTGCTCTGCGAGGAAGCCGTGCAAGATTCGTACCTGTCTGTCGAGCGTAGCCTCTTCATTCAGTACCGGGATAGTTACATCAAAGGTCATGGGAAACCGGTTTAGCCTTTCAGGATAGTTTCAATGCGCGCGAGTTCATCAGCGGTAAACGACAAGTTCTTGAGAGTACCAATATTGTCGAGCATTTGTTGAGGAGTGCTGGCTCCCAGGAGTACAGTGGTTACCCTTTCATCCCTGAGCAACCAGGCGATTGCCATCTGTGCGAGCGACTGACTGCGGCCGAGCGCGAGTTCATTCAGGGCGCGAACCTTGGCGAGTTTTTCATCGCTGATTTTGGCTTCGTTCATATATCGCCCGTCGCGAACAGCGCGAGAATTTTCCGGTAGTCCATTCAGATACTTGTCGGTAAGCAGTCCTTGCTCAAGAGGTGAGAATACAATACTGCCTACGCCCTCCTGTCCGAGAACATCGAGCAGGCCATCCTCCACCCAGCGGTCGAACATCGAGTAGCGGGGCTGGTGGATAAGCAGTGGGGTGCCCATACTGCGCAGGATTTCGATAGCGCGGGCAGTTTCAGCCGGTTTATACTGAGAAATACCTACGTAGAGCGCTTTCCCCTGCCGAACGATGTGGTCGAGTGCACCCATAGTTTCCTCAAGGGGCGTATCGGGATCGGGGCGGTGGTGGTAGAAGATATCCACATAATCCACTCCCATGCGTTTCAGGCTCTGGTCGAGACTGGCGATGAGGTATTTGCGGGAGCCGAGGTTGCCATAAGGCCCGGGCCACATATCCCATCCGGCTTTGGTTGACAGAATCAGTTCATCGCGGTATGGTTTCCAGTCCTGACGAAACAGGCGCCCAAAATTTTCCTCGGCGGAACCGAAGGGTGGGCCGTAGTTATTGGCCAGGTCGAAGTGCGTTATACCGTGGTCGAACGAGGTGCGGAGAATGTGCCGGGCTGTTTCAAGGTTGTCGGTATGTCCGAAGTTATGCCAAAGACCGATACTCAGAACGGGGAGAAGAATCCCGCTTCTGCCGCAACGGCGGTATTGCATTCTGTCGTAGCGCTCTTCGGCTGCTACGTATTGTTTCGGGTCGTAAACATCATTGATTTTCATACTGCCGTCCAGATTTACAGTAAAAGTTGAAAAATTTCGGCGGCGAAGTTAGCGCAACTCAATGAGGTAAAAGTCCGTTTTCCGATTTTTTATCGTTCTTTCCATGCGCGTTCCAGTGCTTCCCGGTCGTCGGGGTGAGCAATGGAGATAAGCGCTTTTGCCCGTTCGCCCAGGTTTTTGCCGTACAAATCAACCGCCCCATACTCTGTTACGATCCAGTGAGCCTGAGATCGGGTGACCGTTACACCTGCACCGACTTTCAGTGTGGGAACTATTTTGGACAGACCCTTGTTTGTACGGGAGCACATCGCTATGATGGGTATGCCATCCTGTGAGTGTGCGGCACCGAGCATGAAGTCCATCTGACCACCCACGCCGGAGAACATCCGGGTTCCGATGGAATCAGCGCATACCTGACCGCTTAAATCAACCTCCAGTGCGCTGTTTACAGCTACCACTCTCGGGTTTCTGGCGATGATTACCGGATCGTTCACCCAGGAAATATCTTTGAATACCAGCGCGTGGTTATCATCCACATAATCATAAAGCGCCTGGGAACCACCGGCAAAAGAGGTGACGGTACGGCCGGGCAGTACCTTTTTCCTGCTGTTGTTTACCACCCCCGATTCGAGCAACGGGAGCAGCCCGTCGCTGAACATCTCTGTATGCACACCCAGGTCTTTGTGGCCAGTCAGACAGCTCAGCACAGCATTCGGCATGGTTCCGATACCCATTTGCATAGTGGCACCATTGGGTACCAGCGCTGCCACATGCCTGCCGATTTCCATTTCTTCGGCAGATGGAGCGGGATAGGCTTTGACAGGAAGCGGTATATCCTCCTCTACTATAAAATCAATATCACGCAGGTGCAGTACACCGTCTCCGTGCGTACGCGGCAGGTACTTGTTTACCTGCGCGATGACCAGCGTGGCAGACTGTACCGCTGCCAGAGCGATATCAACGGAAGTGCTCAGGGAGACAAACCCGTGTTTGTCGGGTGCCGAAACACTCACCAGTGCTACGTCGAGCGGTACCACGCGCCTGCGCAGGAGAATCGGCAACTCCGACAGGGCAACCGGAATATAATCGGCTCTTTTTTCGCTCACCGCCTGTCGTACGTTGTCTCCCATAAAAAAGGAGTTGTCAGAGAAAATTCCCCGGAATTCTTCACCAATCAGCGGGTAAGAACCATTAAGATGGAGGTGATAAAGACGCACATACTGCAAGCCTCCGGATACTTCAGCGAGTGCATTTACGAGAGCCTGGGGAATAGCCGATGCACCGTGAATAAAAACGTGGTCGCCGCTCTTTACTTTTCTGGCTGCTTCAATTGCAGTAATTTTTTCCGCGAGTTTCATTGAATTCATACTGTTTCCTGATGAGAATATTGAATTTCGCCGCAAAATTTCAGGTATATTGCGTCCTGAAAAACAATCTGGATCATGTACGCTGTTGACGTATCTCATCAGCGAGACCTCATTATTGCACTCAATTTTGTAGCATGGAAAACCACAAAAGTAAGCAAGTTATAGTTGAAATCACTGGATTATGTGCCAATGAGGTATACGAAAAGCAGAAGTTGTGGGGTAAAAACATACTGACTTCGACTAAAAAAAATCATCTGCTGCAGAGTATTTTCAATATTGTCAGAGAGCCGATGTTCCTTTTGCTGGCTGTAGCCTGTGGGCTGTATTTCTTTCTGGGGGATACCACCGAGGCGGTCATGATGCTGGTATCTATTGCTTTTGTAGCCGGGATAGAAATATTTCAGGAAACAAAAAGTGAAAAAGCCCTGGAAGCACTCAGAGAATTTACCGAAACAAACGTGCGGGTTTTGCGTGACGGACAATGGGTGGAGTTGCCCGCCGCAGAGCTTGTGCCTGACGATGTGGTAACTATTGGCGAAGGCGAGCGAATCCCGGCAGATGGTGTTATCCTGAAACAACACGACCTGTCGGTGGAAGAGGCTGTACTGACCGGAGAGAGTCTGCCAGTAGATAAAAAAGTGGCAGAAAACCTGTTTCAGGGGACTACGGTGGCGGCAGGTCAGGGTGTGTTCCGAATTACTGCAACAGGCAACAGCACCGAACTCGGGAAGCTGGGTAAATCTATCGAGGCCATTGATCCGGTACCAACGCCCCTGCAATTACAACTGGAGAAATTCGTCCGGCAGATGGGCATATTCGGCATTTTCGCTTTTGCACTGGCCTTCGGACTCAACATAAGGGTTGAAAATGATTTCTGGCAGGCATTGCTCCAGTCTCTTACCATTGCCATGGCCCTTCTACCCGAGGAAATACCTGTAGCTTTTACCACATTTATGGCGCTCGGAAGCTATCGGATGATGAAATCGGGTATTCTGGTCAAACAGCCCAAAACGGTGGAGAGCCTGGGTTCGGCTACCGTAATTTGTCTGGACAAAACGGGTACCATCACAGAAAATCGTATGTCGGTGGCAGAAATTGTCTCTTTTTCCGACGATAATGAGCAGAAGGTGCTGGATTATGCCTGGTGGGCCAGTGAGCCGGAACCCTTTGACGCGATGGAGAAGGCCATCAGCGAGCGTATCAGCGAGGCTGGCCGTGATCCGAGAAAGGATTATCACCTTGTTCATGAATATCCGCTTGGTGGGCGACCGCCCATGATGACCCATGTCTGGGGTGATAACAAAGGAAATCAGGTGGTGGCCTGCAAGGGCGCTGTAGAGCGCATCCTTTCGGCTTGCAGTGCCGGCGAAGATTTACGCAGCCGGGTAATGGATCTTACCGAAGAAATGGCGGCTAAAGGATACCGGGTTCTCGGGGTGGCCAGTGTGGTCCACGATAGCTCGTATCCTGCCGAGCAGGATGATTTTGACTGGAAATTTGAGGGAATAGTAGCCTTTTACGATCCCCCCAAGGAGAATGTTAAACAGGTGTTCGATACATTCTATTCCGCTGGCATCCGGGTATTGATGATTACCGGCGATCATACTGCCACTGCCCGCAATATCGCGCGTTCAGTAGGTTTGCAGGGCTGGGAACTGGCACTCACCGGTCAGGAAGTGATGGAACTTGATGAAAATTCACTCAGGGATGCAGTGAAACGCGTTAATGTATATGCCCGTATGTTCCCTGATGCCAAGCTGCGTATTGTGCAGGCGCTGCAGGCCAATGGAGAAATAGTGGCTATGTCAGGCGATGGTGTGAACGATGGTCCTGCTCTCAAGGCTGCGCAAATTGGAGTAGCCATGGGCGCCGGGGGAACAGATATTGCCAAGCGTGCGGCTTCGCTGGTTCTGCTGAACGACGACCTGAGCAGTATGACTACCGCTGTCCAGCAGGGCCGCCGCATTTACGACAATCTTCGGAAGGCTATCCGCTATATTATCAGTATTCACCTGCCTATCATTATGGCAGTACTGGTTCCTTTGCTTCTCGGGTGGGAGTACCCCCACATTTTTCTCCCGCTGCACGTTATTTTTCTGGAACTGGTGATGGATCCTATGGCTGCCATTGGTTTTGAGAACGAACCTGCCGAGCCAAATCTCATGCGCAAGCCCCCGCGTGGTAATATTGTCTCGCTGTTTACTGCACCGGAGTTTGTTATGACGCTGCTGCAGGGTATAGCTATAGGTATCGCTGTACTTTTTGCATACCGCTTTGCTGTCGGCAACGGATACGGTGAAGATATTGTCAGGGCTTTTGTATTCAGCACGATGGTATTCGGCAATATGTTCCTGACATTGGCCAACCGATCTTTCGACTTTTCACTGGCCAAAACGATTCATTACAGGAATCCGTATTTATGGCGGATTTTGGGCGCTTCCCTCGTGATGCTGGGGATGGTACTTTACGTTCCACAGGTATCCGGACTGTTCAGGGTAGGAGCGATGCACGCCGATGATCTCGGCTGGTGCGTACTTTTCGCTTTCATCGGGGTATTCTGGTTTGAAGTCTGGAAAGTAATCAAAAACCGGACGGGAACAGGTCTTTCAAATGGTCAAGGAGTGGCTTCTGTAGCAGAGTAAAAATTTTTCTTTCAAACAAATCCGTACTACCGGTTGTTTTATCTGAAAAATCGAATATGAAACCTGTTATTATTGGAATTATCCTCCTTCTGTTGCTGATGTTCATTTTTCAGGCTTGTGCCCTTTTCTCGTCGGGTGGTACTGAACAACAGCCCTACCAAAGTATCAGGCGCGGAAAGGATTTCGAGGTGCGCTATTATCCGGAGGCTACCATGGCTACTGTCACAGCGGGTGCGAGCACCTATAAAGAGCTGGGGAGTTCCGGTTTCCGGAAGTTGGCCGGGTATATCTTTGGCGGAAATCAGCAAAATCAACAGATTGCCATGACGGCTCCTGTGCACATGGAAATGACCGATACGGCTTCTTCCATGAGTTTTGTGATGCCTGCCCGTTACTCCAAAGATCAGTTGCCGGCGCCTGTCAATCCGGAGGTGGTAATCAAATCTGTACCAGCCGAGTACGTTGCTGTGATCAGTTTTGGAGGATTCGCCTCAGACAGCAAAATAAACCGTTACTCAGAACGGCTCCGGCGGGCGCTGGAGAAGCAGGGCATTCAGTACACCGGGAATTTCAGGTATCTGGGTTATAATCCGCCTTTTCAGGTAATCGGCAGGCGAAATGAAATCATGGTGCATATCGCTGCTCCTCCTGAAAATATGCAGTAACTGATCTGACTTTCAGTTTACGGATGAATACCCTTTGACGGCGGCTACTTATTTTTCGGCCCCTGTCAGTCTGGCAGTGTCGGAAGGCAATACCGGAAGCTCGTAGCCTCCGGAGTCAAATCTTGCACCGGGAATGGCAGGCCAGTCGGCGGGATTTATTCCGGTGCGATCAAGATAAACAGTGCGCAGATTTCGCAGGAAAGTGAGCTCCCGCAACCCGGCGGCAGTGATGGCAGTACCCGACAGATTCAGTACGCGGAGTTGTTTCATTGCGGAGAGTAGAGACATTTGTCCATCAGTAATATTGGTACCTGCCAGCGACAGGCTTGTCAGTTGTGTGAAACTGTTCAGCATCCCGAATGAAGATGCCGATATGCTGCACCTGCCCAGATCGAGTGTGAGCAGCTGTGGTGAAATTTCAGTCAGCAGGATAAAGACAGAGTCGGCGGGCTGCGGAAGATTGACCAGGTTCACCCTCAGCCAGTGGGATGCTGTTGAGACAGGCGTAACGGATACCCCTGTCTGTTTCAGCCTTAAAATGAGTCCGGGTGATGCTGCTACCGGATTTTCGTCCGGAATAATGCTGATTTCCGGTTCTTTTTCACGGCCATTGTTACACCACTGATCAATCAGTTTTCTGATCGGAGGAGCCGGATTGGCCTCCTGCACATTCATATTTACGGGTGTTCCCTGACTAATCCACCATTGAAGTATTTCCAGTTCGGCGGATGTCAATGCCGGTTTCCCTTTTGGTGGCATGTGTTCTTCATGGCCTTCGGGCAGGTGGCATCGCCGGATCAGCTCGCTTTGGTCGGGCTGTCCCGAAAGAATAACGGCACCTGAATCGCCACCCCGAAGTATGTCGGCTGGATTGTCGAGGCGGAGTCCGCCCTTTTGCTTGCCTGATCCATGGCAGGATACACACTTTTCACTCAAAATGACGCTGGCAATATCTCTGTAAATATCAGCCTGCCCGGGATCAGCGGGACGCTTCGGTCCTGTATCCGGTTTCAGCGTGAGGTAGTTGCTCCCGTGCGTGAGCGCGCCTCCATAGTGGCCCGCGCACACGAGCGCGAGGGCTGTAAGCGCCGACAGTGATTTAAACGGGAAGAAAAAACAGCCGGTTGCCGTTATGGCTGTCAGGATACCCAGCCAGCGGTGCCAGTAGAGGGTATCGGCGTCGTAGTCGCCGCCGGAGGCCAGCCACCAGCCACTTGCACACGAGAGGATGGCCGAGACGGCCCCTGTGCCGAACAGCCATGGCAGCGCCGGTTTTAGCAGGCGGTACCGTTCCATTTCCGAGATGTACTGAAACAGGACAGCGAGCAGCAGGGTGCCTATGGGCAGGTGGACAAGGAGAGGGTGCAGGTTCATCAGCATGTTTTTTCTCTCATTCAATACCCGTATTTCCCTTTCCAGTCGTCCCGCAGTTTGCCCCTTACTTTTTCCTCGGCAGCATTGGAACCCGGGTGGTAGAAGATAGTGCCGTTTAATTCAGCCGGCAGGTTGTCCTGCTGTACGAAATTGCCTTCGAAATCATGGGCGTACTGATAACCCTGACCGTAGTTGAGCTGCTTCATCAGCTGTGTGGGCGCATTTCGCAGGTGCAGGGGCACCGGGAGGCTCCCTGTCTGTTTCACGGTGGCAAGTGCATTATTGATCGCCATATATCCGCTGTTGCTCTTGGCAGAAGTTGCCAGATAGATAGCGCACTGCGACAGGATAATACGCGCTTCGGGCATACCAATCATCCGGACGGCATCCATGGTGGTGGTGGCCAGCAGCAAGGCATTGGGATTGGCCAGGCCTATATCCTCGGAGGCGAGAATAACCATTCGCCGGGCAATAAACTCGATATCCTCACCGCCGTCGAGCATACGGGCGAGCCAGTAAACGGCGGCGTTGGGATCGCTGCCGCGCATACTTTTGATAAATGCCGAAATAATATCGTAATGCTGCTCGCCAGCCTTGTCGTACAGGCCCGGATTTTCCTGAATCAGGCTTTTTACCAGATCATTGGTAATGATCAGCTTCTCGCCGGGTTTACGGTAGTTGGCTATGAGCTCCAGCGCATTCAGCAGCCGCCGCGCATCACCGCCGGAATAAAGCAGCAATGCTTCGTACTCCCATACTTCAATGTCCTGTGCTCTGAGCAGCTCGTCTTCGCGGATAGCCCTGTCAACCAGTCCGGTCAGCTCATCCTTGTCGAGCGGCTTTAGTACATATACCTGACACCGCGACAGCAAGGCCGGAATCACCTCGAACGACGGATTTTCCGTAGTGGCGCCTATCAGCGTGACAATACCGCGCTCCACGGCACCGAGCAGGGCGTCCTGCTGACTTTTGGAGAACCGGTGAATTTCATCTATAAAGAGAATGGCACCCCGCTGCTGAAACAGATTCTGTTTGTCGGCCTGCTCGATAGCTTCCCTGACATCCTTCACACCGGCGCTGATGGCCGACAATTGGAAAAACGGCTTGTCGAGCAGCCGGGCAATCATTTGGGCCAGTGTAGTTTTTCCTACACCGGGTGGCCCCCAAAGAATAAAAGACGGGATCTTTCCGCGCTCAATGGCCTGCCGGAGCACCGCGCCCTCACCCACGAGATGCTGCTGCCCTACATAGGCATCCAGCGAAAGGGGTCTCATACGTTCGGCAAGTGGCGTCATGCTCAAGTAGAATTGTGACCCAAAGTTACAGGTTTGACAGGTTGTCCGCCATACCTTTGCACAAAAAACCACAACTGAACACTATGAACAGATTATACATCCCCGTACTGGCTATCCTGGTGTGTCTATTCACCGTCCGCTGTGCCACCTCCAAAATCACCAACGCCCCCAAACCACAGGAGTCGTACAACAAATATGAGGATACCCCCCTGTTGTCTTACCTGACTATTCCTGTTCTCATCACTGTGGACGATCTGGTTTACTCGCTGAATAAAAGTAC
Source organism: Bacteroidota bacterium (assembly GCA_041182785.1). Taxonomy (GTDB): domain Bacteria; phylum Bacteroidota; class Bacteroidia; order Chitinophagales; family Saprospiraceae; genus M3007. Next base: position 14,412 of record JBEGNB010000449.1, on the reverse strand, counting down.
TTCCGGCGAGGCGCTCTACGAGGATTTTTCCTATTCCGACAATAACAATGACGGACTGATGCTGAGTATCTGGAAAAGTCAGAACATCAGCCTGTCTTTCTACGGAAATACCATCAAATACCGTATTCCATTAAAAATATGGGTGAAAAAAGACCTGCTTTTCGGTGCCGCTGCAGAAGCTGAGGGTGAGCTTGCCCTGAATTTCAAGACAACTTACAGGCTGAATACAGACTGGACGATTACTACGCAGACTGAAGTGGAATGGCACGAGTGGATCACCAGACCTGTGCTGAAAACAGGACTGGGCAGTATCAGCGTGGAAACCATCGCCAATGTGGCTTTGAACAGGAGTAAAAGGGCACTCGCGCAGGCACTCGACGAATACGTATCCCGGGAAATTAATCTGAGACCTTATGTTCAATCTGCCTGGAATGCCATTCAGGAGCCGGTTCTGCTCGACGAACAATACCAGATGTGGACAAAAACCACGCCGCTTAGCATCAGTATGACACCCATACAGACAGTGGGTAACGCCATTCAGGCAAAAATAGCCATTGAATGTATGAACGATGTGACCTTCGGCAAGGAACCCGCCTTCCGATCCAATTCGATACTGCCCGGACTGACACTGGTGGATGATGTCCCGGAAGAATTCAGGATGCAGTTTGCAGCGGAAGTACCATTTCCCGAAGCGGAGCGGCTTGCCAGAGAGGCCATGGCCGGACAAACATTCGAATCCGGCAAGAAGAAGGTCAAAATTGAGGATGTACGCCTTTGGGGCAGTGACGACAAAGTGGTGGTCAATACCCGTCTGAGCGGCTCATTTAACGGGGAAATTTATTTCATCGGAAAACCGGAGTTCAACCCCATTGACAACTCGCTCGAGGTGAAAGATCTCGATTTTCATGTGGATACCAGAAATACACTTCTGCGCTCGGCATCCTGGCTGTTCAAGGGGCCCATCAGGAAGAAAATGGCCTCAGCCATGACATTCCCCCTGGCAGAGAACATCGGGGCAGTCAGATCGTCGGCACAGGAGGCGCTCACCAACTATGAAATTCAGCCGGGCATCCTGCTGAACGGCAGACTCGACTCCGTGGGTGTACAGCAGGTGCGCGTAACACCAGCCGGCATACGTGCCGACCTGTTTTCAAAAGGAAAGGTGGGTGTGGATGTGAAGGGGTTGTAATGATTCCGGATATTTCTCTACCTTTCCCCGCAAATACAGATTCTATGAAAAGTTTCGCTCCTGCCGCTGTACTGCTGGCCTTCATCGCCTTCGCTGCGTATATCTTTCTGCCTGTAAACGGGAATGTCCGGATGCCATCCGGCGCCTCAGAGGAAAACGGCAAGTTGCGCCGTGAATGGATGAAAAAACTCCTTGCCGACCCGGCAACGGGTGAAATTCCCGCTGGAATTCAATTCCTGGAACAACAGTTTGCAGCAGAAATGGTGCAGCCCGCTGCCAATCGCTCCGGTGGCGACTGGGTAAACAGGGGGCCGTACAACTATGGAGGCCGTACCCGCACAGTTGTACTGGATGTAACCAACGAAAACCGCATCATCGCCGGCGGTGTTTCCGGAGGCGTGTGGCTCAGTGAAGACGGTGGACAGTCCTGGAAGAGGACAACGCCCCTCAATGCTCACCCGGGTTGTGTCAGTATCGCGCAGGATACGCGTCCGGGTAAAACCAATACATGGTACTACCTGAGCGGGGAGGTCTATGGTACCTCTGCAGGAGCCACCGGAGCTTTTTACCTCGGCGACGGACTTTACAAGAGCACAGATGGCGGCAATACCTGGGCCCCCGTGGCTTCTACGGCCGGAGGTAATCAGCAGGGACTGACCACTCTGTATCAGAGCGGCTGGCGTGTGATAACAGATCCTTCCGCTCCAATAGATCAGGATGTGGTATATATGGCGACTATCAATGCCATTTACCGATCCTCCAACGGCGGAACCAACTGGACGGCCGTCCGGTCTGGCAATTTGTCGGGCAACTGGTCCTATTTCACAGATGTGGCGATTACCTCCACGGGCGTAGTATATGCCACCCTCAGTTCCGACGGAAACACCAAGGGTATCTGGAGAAGTACCAACGGAACAGCCTGGACCAATATCAATCCACCATTTATGCCAACCGACTACAGCCGGATTGTGATGGGTATTAACCCGAATGACGAAAATGAGGTCTATTTCTTCGGTACAACACCGGGAACGGGGCATCTGACAACCTACATAGATTCGGAAGACTGGACCAGTCTGTACAAATACACTTATGTAAGCGGCGACGGTACCGGTGCTGGCGGCGAATGGGCCGACCTTTCGGCCAATCTGCCCAGCGAAGGCACCCAGTTTGACCAGTGTGCAGCCCAGGGCGGTTACGATCTGGTAGTAAAAGTACAGCCCGGCACCGGTCACGTATTCATAGGCGGTACCAACCTCTGGCGCAGCACAACGGCGTTCAAGACGTCGGGGGCTACCACCAAAATCGGCGGATACAAGATAGGTACCACATTGCCATTTTTTGAAATTTACCCCGAACACCACCCCGATGTACACGACCTGGTATTCCTGCCGTCCAATCCCAATGTGCTGATTTCCGGCAGTGATGGTGGCATACACCGCACAGAAAACTGCCTGGCACCCTATGTAGAGTGGACAAGACTTAATAACGGGTACCTCACCACGCAGTTCTACACGATTGTGCTCGACAAAAACGCCCCGGGCGACAACACCCTTCTGGGCGGATTGCAGGATAATGGCAATTTCTTTGTCAATTCATCCAATCCGAATGCCCTTTGGAAACAGACCGTCAACGGCGATGGTTCTTTTGGAGCAGTGGCCCCCAACAAGGAGTATTACGTGCTCTCCATACAGCAGGGCAGGGTAGCCAAGGTGAAAATGGATGCACAGGGCAACGTACAGGCATTCCGCCGGATAGATCCCGTCGGGCCCGCCAAGAGCGATTATATGTTTATCAATCCGCTCGCCATGGATCCGTCGGATGCGAATATTCTCTACCTTCCTGCCGGTCGCAAGTTTTACAGGCAGGATCAGCTGGGCAGTATTCAGCTGACGGGCGGCTGGGACACCATATCGCAGGGCTGGACGCTGTTCCCCGATACTCTAACAGCCGGTGAGTTCTCTGCAGTATCCGTATCGCAGTCCAATCCGCAGCACCGCGTATATCTCGGCACCAGTACCAACAAACTGTACCGAATTGACAATGCCCATCAGGGAGCTCCTGCATTCACCGTATTGCCTTCACCGCTTACCAATAACGCGGCCAACGTCAACTGTATCGCTGTTGATCCGAGAAATGCCGACCGTATCGTGGTGGTTTATTCCAACTATAATATTTACAGCCTGTATCTGAGTGAAGATGCGGGTGCCACCTGGAAAAAAGTGGGAGGTAATCTGGAAGCTGCCGTGGGAGGTTCGGGAAATGCTCCTTCCATCCGCTGGGTGAATATCCTGCCACAACCAAACGGTAAAACCAAATACTTCTGTGGAACCAGTGTAGGCCTGTACAGCGCTGATACCCTGCTGCTGCACGCCACCGGACAGCCCGGTACGCAGTGGGTGCAGGAAGGCCCCGACGCTATCGGCAGCACCGTGGTGAGCTATGTTGAATCGCGCTCTTCCGACGGACTGGTTGTTGCCGGTACTCACGGAAACGGCATGTTCACGGCCAGCTTCTCGCCGGCCTCTGCAAACAATGAGCCCTTGTCAGAAAAGAAAGTCAGGGTAACACCCAACCCTGCCACCGATTTTATTCGTCTTGATCTGGACGAGGCCTGGAGGGGCATCGGCAGTTTTTCGCTGTACGACCTGAAGGGAACACTTGTCAGACAAAAACAATTCAACGGATCGCAGGCTTCATTTGATGTGCATGATCTTCCCAAAGGTGTTTACCTGTGGTCGGTTCGCGGATCAGGCCGGAGTGACTCCGGAAAGCTAATCGTACAATAGAGCATGAACGGCAGAACACTGATACACACACTGGCAGCTGCGGTTGTCGTGGTATTCCTGTCTTGTAAAAAAGAAGAAAATAACGGTGGCAACAATGAGCCGCCCGCCGCATCGCAGAACCGCATCCGCTTCGACTCTATGGAAGTGGGGCAGGTCAGCAAGTATCTCGGGCTGATTGGCGAGGATTACTTCGCCAGTACAAATATCTTTCGCTACACCACCGATACCCTGATTTGGGAAGTCATCGGTCACGATGCGAACGGGTATCTCATCCGGGAGTCCATGAAATACGTCGGAGCCGATCCGGAGTCACCCTGGTTTGGCTATTCCAAAGATCAGGTCTATGAGTTTTATCTGAATTTTGAAAACGATACCCTGCGCGTCACAGAACCCGGGCAGACGTTCCTGAGTTCCAGACTGGTGGGCTACCGAACCGACGACTGGCGACTTCCGCTGAACGACTTTAACAGTGAGTTTCTGCAGATTGAGGGCTGGAAAACATCGCTCGGCTACTGTTCTTGCCGCAGGGAGGCATACACGGTTGATTATGAACAACTCGGAGCCACCTACCCGCGACTGAATATTCTGGTGGATAATCGCGCCATCGCATTCGACGGTAACGGTGAAACCTGCGTTTACTCAAAAAGGTACGGCTTTGTCCGGTTCGTCCTGTTCAGTCCGTGGACGCAGCGGGGAGAAGCATGGAATCTGCTACCCTGAACAAGCTCATATGCATGTCGTTATCATCGGAAACGGAATCGCAGGTACTACAGCTGCCCGCCATATCAGGAAACTGAGTGACTGCCGGATTACCATGATTTCCGATGAATCGTGGCAACCGTTTTCCCGGACGGCCCTGATGTACATCTTCATGGGAAAACTGAAACTGGAAAGCACGTACTTGTATGAGGACTGGTTCTGGGACAAAAACCGGATTGATCGCATACATGCGCGCGTACGGGAGGTAAATCCGGCTGCCAAAAATATCACACTCGGGGATGGCAGCGTCCTTTCGTGGGACAAATTGATACTGGCCACCGGATCCCGTCCGGTAAAAATTGGTGTGCCCGGCGAAAATCTGCCGGGTGTTCAGCATCTCTACCACCTCAGTGATCTGGATACACTGAACCGGCTGAGCAGGGGAGTGGAGTGTGCAGTTGTTACAGGAGGCGGACTCACCGGTGTTGAACTGGCAGAAATGCTCGTCTCCAGAGGAATCAGGGTAACGTTTCTGGTGCGGGAAAAGAGCTTGATGGCCCGTCAGCTCACATCGGAGGAGAGTAATATGGCAGGTCGTATTATCCGGGACCACGGCGTGGATCTCAGGTTCGGTACGCAGATACGTGAAATAAGAGGTAATGGCCGTGTTGAATCAGTAGTCACAAACGATGGTCTTGAAATTCCCTGCGGACTGGTTGGTATCACTGCGGGAGTAGCGCCGGAAACCGGTTTTCTGTACGGTACCGGTATTGAAACAGATTCCGGCGTACTGGTGGATGAATACCTTCGGACCTCAGTGAAAGACATATATGCTGCCGGCGATTGTGCAGAGTTGCGTACACCCGCTCCTGCGAGGCGTGCTGTGGAGCCACTCTGGTACACTGCCCGGGCAATGGGAGAAACCGTCGCCCGGAATGTTTGTGGCAATCCGGAGCCCTATTGTCAGGGAATCTGGTACAATTCGGCCCGGTTCTTCGAAACAGAGTACCAGATTTACGGTCAGGTACCCGCAACTACACCGTCCGGAATTACAAGTCTGTACTGGGAGGATTCGTCGGGAAAAAAATCAGTGCGAATCAATTACGATACGGCGACAGGTGCTGTAACCGGATTTCAGACCATGGGAACAAGATACCGGCAGCAGGTGTGTGAACACTGGATTGCTACCGGTACACATATTTCCGGGGTACTGAAGAACCTGTCGAGGGCTAACTTTGATCCGGAGTTTTACCGACGATTTGAGGCGGAGATAAGTCTGCTGTTTCAACAAAAAATTGCCGAATTATCATGAATACAAACCCCGATGAAAGTCTGTCGCTCGCACGGCCACATCCGTCGGGTGTGCGGCCTTTGCAGAAAGCGGCACTTGCCCTGGGCAGTGTGGCGCTGCTTTGCCTTCTTATCTCGCTGGGCAGCCAACCGGGCTTGCAGGTTACCCTGGTTGTACTTGCCACGCTGTCCGGTCTCACGGCGGGAGCACTCTGGTACAATCGCGGTGTGGCTGGCTGGATGACCGGTGTATTCATTTCGGGTTTTTATATATGTTTGTACTGGTATCCCGAACCCTTGGCCGGCTTGATCAGTATACTGGATCCGCTGAGTGTTTTCTTGAGGGGGCGTCCGGCAGACCAGTGGTTTCTGTACGGGTTCAGCTACACATTACTGGTGCTGGCTATGGGAATCCGGTTCATGTACAAGTACCGCGGTAATGCCTATCAGCAGTGGAGAACAGTATCGGTAATGTTTTTCCAGCTTGTATTCAGTTTTCTTATACCGGCCTGGATGATGATGATGAATCAGCCCGAGTTCTATTTCTCTTATTTCTGGCCCCTTAAATATGAATACCTGTTCCCCGATACCGTTGGCTGGTTCACGGGCAATTACGCCCGTACGGGAGTGTTTCTGGTGTTTTGGGGTGCTGTGATGAGCTTCATCGCTGTGCCTCTTCTAACCTGGTATTTTGGCAAGCGATGGTACTGTTCATGGGTGTGCGGCTGCGGCGCACTGGCTGAAACCGTTGGCGATCCGTACCGTTCTTTATCGGACAAATCACTTGGCGCCTGGAAGGTGGAGCGCTGGATGATACACAGCGTGCTGTTAATCATTGTACTCCTTACCCTGTTGTTGTGGATAAATTCCCGGGAGCAGGGAACCATACTGGGCAGTTACTCGCTCATTTTTTCAAAAACGTATTCATTTCTCATTGGATCCATGTTTTCCGGGGTAATTGGTACCGGGTTTTACCCCATATTCGGCAGTCGGGTATGGTGCCGATTCGGATGTCCGCAGGCAGCCATAATGGGTATCATACAGCGTCGCTGGTCGCGATTCAGGATAACCACCAATGGCGGGCAGTGTATTTCGTGCGGCAACTGCTCCGAGTACTGCGAGATGGGGATAGATGTAAAAAGCTATGCTCAGCGGGGTGAAGACATTGTCAGGGCCAGTTGTGTAGGTTGTGGAATCTGTTCCGCCGTTTGTCCGCGAGGGGTACTGAAACTGGAAAACGGAACCGTCAGCCTGTAAATTATGCACAGAACAGTCTGGATGCTGCTACTCTTTTGCAGTACAGTTACCGCCCAGGAAATCATACCGGTTACCCCGGCGTGGAAGCGGAGTTTCGGGATGCGCGACAACACCAGCCGCGATACACTCACCCACGCGGCGCGCGACCGCGACGGGAACGTCATTCTGGCTGGGGGCACCGAGAAAGATACCTCATTCTCCGATATCGTTGTGCGAAAACTGTCGCCCGACGGAGCATTAATGTGGGAGTTCAGGTACAGTACCGATCGCGGGGTGGGGTATGATCTGCCCCTCAACCTGTTTGTGAGCAGAGAAGATGAAATATACCTTGTAGGATACGCCCGCTCGACCTATTTCTACCAGCATGCCGGTCTGTACGCCTTCAAACTTGGTAAAGACGGTGCCTTGTTGTGGGACCGTGAGATAGCTGCCTGTGAGCTTCCTGATCAGTGGTTTGGGCTGTATGATTACGACGGATTCCTCGACGATGAATCCAATCTGTACATCACATACACCCGGCATACAGAATCACTTCAGACGAACACCACCTTTATACATGCTTACTATCCGAACGGAGTACTGTTTCAACAGGATTCTATCTCCGGTGTGGGGCAGTCGGTTTCGGGCGGTTCATACGCGGTGAGCACCACACATGACTACGATGGCAATTTCGTTTATACTATTTGGGGCGACGAGAACAATCCCGGTTATTACAACCGCAGGGTGAACCCGAAGGTCATGACCGATGAAATCACTCCGGTTATACTGGACTTCCTTCCCGATACAGTCAAGACGCTGTTTAACTACTACTTCTATGGAACGCCAGTACAGGTATATCACGGATTCAACGGGCACAGTTACATTGTGGCCAATTTTGGACTTTTCGAGTCCGATCAGGTCATAGTACTCGACGTGGATGCTGCCGATTACGCACGTTACATGTATATCTCTCCCAAGAATGGGGCTCTTGAGTGTAATAATGCCATATACAGCGGTAATAATACCCTGGTACTCAGCGGAGTTGACCGTTCGGTACCAGGTACACCATCCGGATTTATACGCGAATTAAATGACCTGGGTAATCTTGTTGGAGTACAGCAGATAGCAGGCCCGGGCGGTTTTGTGCCTTATGGACTCATACAGGCTGACAATGTGTATCTGATGAGCGGCGCTATACCACTGACGGGCGGAGCCGCCATAAAAGCGATTTCAACGACAACATTTCAGGAACTCTGGAACCATGAAATAGTTCCTCCTCCCGGAGAGGTTTTTGCCGGAAATAACGCCATAGTTATTGATCCACAGCAGATTATACTGGCAGGTACCTTCCGGTCTAAGAAGTTTCCGCAGATTATTCCATATACAGAGCATCGCTGGTTTACCGAATCATTCAACCCGGTCAGCGGGGAAACATACTGGCAGGACAACTTCAACGGCGACAGCACAAGCCACGCGAACTACCTGCATCATCTGACAGACAGAAATGGTGATTTGCTTGTACTGCTCACAGAGAACCGCTCGCCACTGGTGAGTCAGGCTCCCTATACACCCTCCCGGACCACACTGTTCAAATACAGCAGGGCAGGTGTATTGCAGTGGATCAGGCCACTGGAACCCGGCTGGATCAGCGAACCGGGTTACGGAACCCATCTGATTACCGACCAGAGCAACAACGTGCTGCTCCCGGCTGCGTCGTGGGAAACAGGGCAGCGCGCACTGTTGCGCTTTACACCTGAGGGTTTGCCCGACAAGGTCCTGTACAACCGGCAGATATACCGGCTTTTTTGTACACCGGAGAATCAAATCAGTGCCATTGAGGCAACAACCGCGCTGGATAATCAGGGATTATTGCTGGATGAAGACCTGAATATTCTGATGGAAATAGCATTTCCCGGATTTCCTGTCGCCACATTCAGCATACTCGGCCAGCCGGGAAGCTACAGCTATACGGCAGAGCGGGTGAACTACGCCTGGTCAGACACACTGATTATCCGGCTTTATCACAACTGGCAGTTACAGTGGGAAAAAGTCATCAAGCTGGGTAGCGTTTACAGCGGAGGGATTGGCAATATATACGATGTAAATCCGCGTACAGGCAAACTGCTGTTTTTTGCGAGTACCGGCACCTCCCCGTCTGAATCTTCACTGATGAGCCTTTCACTGGCAGGTGTGCTGTCGGTGCTGCCTTGTTCAGCCGACAATACCCTGATCAGAGGTTTGCGTTGTCATAAAAATGATCAGTATTACCTGGTACAAACCGGGGGAGTGACCCTGTGCCGGGAAAACGGGGAGATACTTAATGATCAGGCCATCGAAAATAACCACACAACACACAGTTTTATCTTCAAGGATATCCTCTTTGTACTGACAAACGATGCAGAGAACAACTGGAAATTGTCAGCCTTCGATCCTGACGGTGACTACAGGTATATCTACACTTCAGAAGATATCAACTATACCTGGCTGCCTTATACCATGGACAGCCTTTACAATTTTTATTCGCCGGGGATGGAAGGTCAGGCAATCAGTTTCGGAGGCCCGTACGCAGCCTGGCAGTGGCAGCGGGGCGTTGTTTCCAGATTCAGTCTGGGCGGCCTTGTTTCCGGTATTTCGGCAGCGGAGGAACCTGCCGGACGTGAAGAAATCCCGGTATTCCCGAATCCGTGTGCCGATGAGGTCACCCTCAGCAGGAATTCAGGTCAGGCCATGCTATACGATGCTTCGGGTACGTGCGTACGCATGTACACACCCGCCAGTACGAAACTCGATATGCGCGGGTTGCCCACAGGTATCTACAGACTGGAATTAAGGGAGGCTGGCGGTGAGGTGGGTGTACAGAATATTATACATGTTGAGCGGTGAAGATGGACTTGCCACTTTCCGAAATTCCATTATCTTTGTATTGGTATGACAGCAAATATCTTTTACACGGTAATGAGTGATCCTGCAGCCCCCTTTATTGTGGAGGCAGCGGCAGCAGCACTGGCGGAAGAACAGCGGCGGCGATATGAATTCAGGGAATGGGTCAGTGACGATATCAAGGCAGAATTCATCAACGGAGAAATAGTGCTTCATTCTCCGGTGAAGCGGCAGCACCTGGAGGCCTCGGCGAATCTTTACCGGTTGCTGAGTATTTATGTGGACAAGCACGACCTTGGTGCACATGGCCATCAAAAAGCTATGGTTAGCCTGACGAGAAACGATTATGAACCCGATATCTGTTACTGGTCGCGCGACAAGGCACAGTCATTCCACGGAGATACAATGCTGCATCCTGCCCCTGATTTTGTGGTGGAGATACTTTCCCGGCGTACTGCCCGAACAGATCGTGTCGTCAAGTACGCCGACTATGCACGTCACGGTGTCGGAGAGTACTGGATAATTGATACCAAAAAGCGGATAATTGAACAGCATGTTCTTCCAGCGACGGGCGATGGGACTTATGTACTACAGGGGAAATTTGAATCGGGTGACGAAGTTAACAGTGTATCAATTCCCGGATTTATCATTCCTGTATCTGCGGTATTCGACAGAGCCGAGAATATAGCTGCGCTGGGCAGGATTGTTTGATTTAGTATCCAGATACAGATAAAATGCCCATCTGTGCGATCAACTTTTCCAGCGACGATATTCCTGATGAAACCTTGAAAATATAATCCGATCGGTCATGTTGTTCACCTCACACTTCATTCATCTCTTGAGAGTCCGTTTTTTTTACAGACCAGTATTCTTTGCGATTGTCGCAGTGGTATCAACCTCGGCTGTGCTGTTTTCTGTTAATGATTCAGCATTTGGAGTGAGTTTTTCATTCAAGGGCAGGAAACAAATTCTCCAGCACAGGATGCAGAAGTTTGACAATCCCTACTATCCGAGGGCGGGGTACAGCAATGCACAGCTGGATACCATGAGTAATTACTTTGATCCGGAGAACGGATATGTAGAGATAATCCGTCAGGACGATCCGGTGAGTCCGGCGCTTGGACTGGCGATTGGTTTTGAGTTTGACGAGACAAACGGAGAGTACCCGTACACACCTGCCAGGGCAATAATGCAGCTCAAGGATTTTGGATGGGGCGGGGTAGAGTTCAGCAGGCGCGACACACTAAACTATACGGGCGTTTCCAACGATGTGAGCGAAGACATACAGATAGAAGTGGACGGATTTACCCGGGATACCATTTGGGGGCGTTTTTCCGGTGTGCTTGTGAGTGGCGCCGGTGTGATGGCCACTATAGAGAATGGCTATTTCAGAGTCAGGGTTCACCGCAAGTAGTGGTGACATTCAGACCATGGTGAATTTAACCTGTTCGATCCGTCTGTTATTGGCAGCTGTTACGGTGAGGGTACATACCCTGCAGGCGACCTCTTCCCCGGTGACGGGGATGTCGCCGCGAATTTCCAGAACCAGTCCGGCAATAGTATCAGAATTTCCTCTCAATGTCTCGAAGGCGGTGGAGTTGATACCCGTGATACGACAAACATCATTCAGAAGTGTCTGTCCGTCAAACAGATAATTCCGGTCGTCCAGTTTTCTGAACCTGATTTCGCTGTCTTCGTCAAATTCATCGCGTATATCGCCAGTGACCTCCTCCAGAATATCTTCTAGTGTTACGATACCGGCAGTTCCCCCGTACTCATCCACTACGATAGCCAGGTGCATTTTTTCCCTTTTGAATTCTTCGAGCAGCTCACTGCCGCGTTTTGATTCAGGAACAACCATTATATCTGTACGTACGAGTGCCTGCCACTCGAACGAATCGGGTGCATCCAGATAGGGAATCAGATCCTTGACGTACAGAATTCCGGTTACATTATCAAGTTCTTCATCCACAACGGGCAATCGGGAAAATCCCGTTTCACGCACGATGACCAGCAGTTCAGGGTAGAGCGTTCTGAAATCTACCGAAACGACCTTGGATCGGGGCTGCATCACCTGTTTGACCGTAACATCACCAAACTGAACAATGCTTCTGAGTAGCTCCAGTTCCCTTTTCTCGCGATTCGCCGGGGTTCGGTCGGCCTCGTCGGTGTTATTCACAATACTTTCGGCTTTGGGTTTTCTGAATGTCATCCATCCGCCGATTGTCATCCAGAAGGAAATGAAGGGCGCCAGCCGTATCAGATACCTCGGATGATTGCTTCCTTTGGTTGCATAAAGTGTTATACGGGCGAGTGCCCAAAGTGTGAGTGCGAGTGCAAGTACTGTCAGCAGAGCAATCGTCGCCCACAGTAACTGATGCACCGGGGGTACAGACTGCAGGAGTTCAAGCAGAAAGGAATTTCTGAGCAATTGAAAGGCAATCATGGTACCTGCGAGCAATGCCATAAGAATCCTGACCAGGAGAAGCGCTGACAGTACAGGTCTCAGCTTGTCGTACAGTTTTATTACCGATTCCCAGTTCCGGTCGTCGGAATTCCTGTGCTGTTCAATTTCAGATGGCGAGATACCTACCAGTGCCTGTTCCGATAGTAACAGCAGGGTATAGAGTAATAATGCAAGGAAAATGAGAAACATTTCAGAGAGAAAAGGGGGTGCAGGGAACGCGTTTCCCTGCACCCCGGGTAATTATCAGAACGGCAGCTGTTCGTCTGGTGACGGATCAGCGTTCACTGCGACTGATGCTGGCTCGGGAGAGCGGGAAGAGCTGCCTGTGTAGGCCGATTCCGAGGAGGGGAATCGGTTGTCGGAGCCACCTTCCAGTTTCTCAAGCAAGCGAAGGACATTGGCAACAATATCGGTTGTGGTACGCTCCACACCATCCTTGTCGGTGTACTTGCGATAGGTGATTTTCCCTTCAACATATACCTGCATACCTTTTTTGAGCAGCTTTTCGGACCTTTCAGCCAGGTCGCGCCAAACGACAATATTGTGCCATTCGGTGAGTTTCTGCCAGTTGCCGTCTTTGTCGCGGTAGTTTTCATTGGTAGCAAGCGAGAACCGGCCGACAGCCGTGCCGTTGTCCAGGTGGCGAACTTCCGGGTCACCGCCCAGGTTGCCAATAAGGGTTACTTTGTTAATCATGGTTGTTGTGAAATTTGTGAAACTTTGAAACGTGTTGATTGATTACTTTCGAAAGTTATGTAAAGTTAAACAAATTTTTTTAAAAATCCAGAGATGACAACGGGAAACGCAAAATTTTTTTTCAGGCCTGCGATCTCCGTTTCTGTACAGTCTGAAAAAATACCATCTTGAAAGAGCCCCGGAGGAATATCTTCCGGGAGCAGCAATTCCCTGAAAACGGCGGTAATTTCCCGATGACTCAGGGTTTGCCGGCAGAGATCGGATGGCTTTCCAAGTGACACACCTTCCGGAACGCCTTTCGGGAAGATTGTACTGGTGTCAGTTTCCAGCAGTTCTTTGGCGCTGGTGGTTTCGATACAGGGAAATTCGTACAGTCCTTTCCATATATCCTTTCCGGTTCTCTTGCGTACAAGTGTTTTACCGCCCCGCCTCACAATCAGAAAAAGGATGAACCGCTCTTTTTTTGCTGTTTTTTTCAATCGTACAGGATAATCGGTGGGGGTGCCTTTCGCGAGTGCCTGGCAGCGCTGCCTGAGCGGACAGTTACCGCAGTCTGGCTGAGCCGGAGTACAGCACAGCGCGCCGAAATCCATGATTGCCTGATTGAATGCCCCCGGCCGGTCGGGGTCGAGCAAGCGGCCCGCCATGCTGGCAAACAATTTCTTCGATGAAGACAAATCTGTAACAGCATCGAGGGCGAAGAACCTTGCCAGTACCCTGTACACATTACCGTCCACAACGGGATAAGGCAGGTTGAATGCAAAGGAAGCGATAGCTGCCGCTGTATAATCACCTACGCCTTTCAATGATCTGATATCTTCATAACTGTCCGGGAAAATGCCGTTTCTGTCGGAGGCAATATGTCGCGCAGTCTGGAGGAGATTTCTAGCGCGGGAGTAGTAACCGAGGCCTTCCCACATTTTCAGTACTTCATCTTCGGGGGCACCTGCGAGTGCGCGTGCGTCGGGGTAGGATTTCACAAACTTTTCGTAGTAGGGCATACCCTGCTCGACCCGTGTCTGCTGGAGAATAACCTCTGAAAGCCAGATTTTATAGGGGTCTTTTTCGCCTTTCCAGGGCATAGGCCTTGGAGTCTGCGCTGCCCATTCGAGTAATGCGCGTCTGAAATAACTGACTTCCTCTTCACTCATACTGCGGGTGTGTGGTCT
>JBEGNB010000448.1:0-4200 GCA_041182785.1 Bacteroidota bacterium | reverse complement strand
TACTTCAGGCTTTCCTCATACTTGTTTTTTTCATCAGGCGTAAATCTGGCTATCTCTGAAGCCTCGACGAAGTCCGTGAAAGGGTTGATGTATTTGTCCTGGAGAATCATTAAACGACATTTCAATGGCAATCGGGGATGGGCAATAGAATACCATAAGGAAACCTCAGTACGCGTGTTTCCCTGCCGTCCAGCCGCTTTGCTTCAGGTATTTTTCTCCCGACTCGATGGCCTCCTTTTCCAGCTCGGTTCCCATGGAGTCGTTCCAGCGATTCAGGTATCCGAAAAGGGCGATTACCCCCAGTATTTCTACGATTTCGCCTTCATTCCAGTGTAGCCGGAGGTTTTCGGCAATACGGTCATCCACGGCGTTGGGGATGGTCGAACTGGCCAGAGCGAACTCCAGCGCTGCTCTCTCCGGCTCCGTAAAAGCGGGATGTGTTCTGAATTCCCAGACATTTTCCAGCTTTTCTGCTTCTGCACCATATCGCTCAGCGGCCCGGATGGTATGCGCCTGACAATACCGGCAACCAGCCACGTTGCTGCTGACGTATCCGATGAGCCTTTTGAGTGCACTGGTAACTCTGCCCCTGTTTTCCATCACGGCCTTGTTGAGCCCGATAAATGCGTAGGCTATGGCCGGCCGGTGATACATCGTTTTAACACTATTGGGGCAGAAACCCAGTGTTTCATTGAAAAACTGTATCAGTTCCAGGAAGTTTTTGTCTTCCTGCTCTGTTGAAGGCAATACCAGTGGTCTTTTCATACGTGAAAATGGTCAGGTTATGTGTTGATTTTTCGGTTTTCGGAGGCAATCTGTCAGCATTACCAGGGTCCTTTTTGTTTTACCTGATAAAAGCGTTTGCCATCGAACCGATACAGACCTTGTCCGGTTCCCCACCACATTCTACCAGATTTATCCTGGAACATACTTTGAACGCAACAGGTGAATCCGTCTGCAGAAGTGAACGCAGTAAACGCATCCGACAAAGGTAAGGAAGGATCGAATCTCGTGGTGATGCCTCTGGCTGTGACCCAGATAATACCTGAATTTTCGATGTAGATGCCCCAGAATTCGGTTCCGACCAATCCATCCCGGGGGGTGTATTCCGTCCATGCCTTACCATCATATCTACAGATGCCGTTTTTCATGGTGAACCACATATTTCCTGCTTTATCCTGTGCCATGCCTCCTGCATAGTTTTCGCCTAATGCCTCTTTTTCTGCGAAGTTGACTACTTCATGCCCATCAAAACGAAAAACACCTTTGTCTGAGGTAGCAAACCAGATATTGCCACTTTTGTCTTCCATTATTCCCGCAATATTGACGGGAGGAAGTTTTTCAAACATGGTAAAACACTGGCGTCCTTCTCTTTCAGCAGATGGATTATATCGAAAAACGCCACCATGAGTTCCTGCCCATACCGTTCCAGCTTTATCAACGAGAATCCCCTTTCTACTAATATCAACCTGGCTCAGTCCATCTTTTTGACTATAATTCCGAAAGGCAATTCCATTGAATTTGTAAACGCCATGATCCGTTCCAAACCAGAGATTTCCCTGTTTGTCTTCGTTAATAGCATAAACCGTGCTGTTGATAAAACCATCAGGAGTGGAGAAGTAGGTCAATGTTTTTTCATCATATCTTGCAACTCCTTCTCCGATGGTGCCAAACCACAAGTTTCCGTTTGAATCCTGAAAAATACTTCTGATGTACTGACTAACCAGTGTTGTATCAAAATCGGGGGCGATTGCATCTGATTTGAAGTTTTTGATGACGGTCGGGCCCGACGAGGTGTTTGCTTTCTGACTTGTTTTTCTACTTTCCTGTGCATGGCAGGATACGAAAATTGCCAGCGTACTGGATAGCAGGATAGTGTTTAAAGTCATTTTACAGGCCAATTTTGGTTAATAACTATGCTATTCGGCAAACAATAAACGGGTAAACGCAATTTCTCGGGGCTCATTCGAAATATTTGTTCAGATTGGCTCTGGAAAGTTCAGTTTCTTGTTTTCTGTTCCTGCCACAGTTTTTTATATTTTCGGTATTTCACATACAAAATCAGGGTAATGGCGGGGTGCAGGATTACGAATAAAATGACGTTTAGTTGCTGGTAGGTGATACCCAGCATTTTGCTCATTACCTGCATGATTTTTACACAAATCCAGAAGATTGTATCCATTTGGGGTGTCAAATTTAAGTAATACTGAACTTCACAGGCTTTTTGACCAGTTTTCAAAGGTCATTTCAAACTTGATTTCCTTTGTTCCGTGCATTCCGACTTCTATCCAGCCGGCTTTTCTGTAAAATAGCTCCGCTCTGGTATTATACGCTGTTCCGAGCCAGACCGTATCTTTTGTCTGTTTGAAATACCAGTCCAGCATGGTATCGTGCAATTTTCGCCCGATACCCGTTCTTTCAAAATCAGGGTGTACAAACAGTGCCCAGATATTATTTTCTTTCAGGTCAACAATAGCAAATCCGACTATTTGACGATCAATTTCAGCTACCCAGCCCTTCCCCCTGACCGTCATAAACTCCTTGCAGTCTTCATCCGTGACCAGGTTCGGATCCGACAAGGTGTTCTCTTTGACGGAATTTCTGACAATTTGAATCTGTTGAATATCGCGGACCCCGGCTTCTCTGATAACCATGTTTACTTGGGCTGTACGGGCGCCAGGCGGTAGCGGCCCCAGGCTACGAAAGCAGCCAGCAGGAACAGTACGATGGAGGCGACAAATGGCTCGCCGTGTGAAATATGGTAGCCAGTGGCCGAAATCATGATGAGTGAAATTCCGACAGTGGCAGCCGGAGTCAGTACAGGCATTATGCGGAGTGCTACCGGAAGTATCAGGCCGATGGCTCCGAGCAGTTCGCTGATTCCGATAAGGCGGACAGTACTCTCGGCATATTCATTGACGAAACTCATGCCAGCCTGCGCCAGTTGTTCGATGGGGGAAGAAATCTTCATGAACCCCGCCATTCCGAAGGCGGCTGCCAGCAGCGCTTGTATAACCCACAGACTGGTGTTCAATGCCTTTGATTTTTTCATTTCTGTCATATTGAGCAGTGTTTTAATTGTTGAATTTGTTTTGTATTACCCGGTGCGTAATCTTTCGTCGCATCATCGAATTTTTCATTGTAGCAAACGATGTTACTATCCACAAATTACCGAATTATTATTTAAAAAGTTTATACTCTTGTCCTTGTTTTAACAATATGATTTACTCCTTCAGAAACCCGATAACCAAACGGTTGAACTCCGCCGGATGAGTTTCATAATAGCCATGTCTGCCCTCTTTGATGACCTCCAGCCGGGAGCCTTTGATCGTTTCGTTCAAATATTGGTAAAGGAGGGGCGAGTAAAAGTGACTTTTGCCGCCCATCACAATCAGCGTCGGCACTTTAATAGTCGGCAGCACATCCCGCCAATCCCGGCCGAGGTGATCGTTGAGCAGGCGGCTCATCATTTCTTGTTGCACAGTCATATTCTCCGGCTTTCCGGGCGGTCGCCAGGCGGTGAACATATCCTTGCGGTTGATACTGCCGGTATATTTTTCCACTTCCTGATCCGTCCAGTCCGGATCAGTAATGAGACAGGGCGCTTCGTCGCCAAGGATATACTTGATGACTTTATCCTGCCCGAAAATGGAGAAATAACACCATGAAACGGCATTTCCCATTGAATGTCCGAAGAGATAAAAACGGTCAATTTTGGCATCGTCAATCATTTCTTTGGCATCTTTGGCGAAGCGTTCGATATGATAACCATGGGTTGGCGACTCCGATTGACCCAACCAGCGATAATCCAGACTATATACCGTAAAATGCTTTTCCAGTTCAGGATATACAGGATTGAATTTAGTGACATCCTGCCCGTAGCCCGGAAAAATGACCAAAGGTGTGCCCTTGCCTGAGACCCGGTAATGCAACCTGACCCCGTCGGATGTGGTGAAAAAGCGGTCGGCGGATACAGCGGGTGGCTGCTCCCCTTTCGAAAATGCTTCAGCGGGGCTGTCAGGTAATCTGGTGATTTTCAAATCACGGAAATAGCCCTCTGTGCCGATATCCACCCAAAGACCGATACTGCCGGATCTGGATTTGCCGAGCATTTGAGGCACGACGAAGCTGGCACTTTTCTGGTTGTTGATGTAAAGTTTGACGGAGGGGCCGTTAATTTCGTAGCGCATCGTTATCCAC
>JBEGNB010000447.1:0-3792 GCA_041182785.1 Bacteroidota bacterium | reverse complement strand
ACCTGAACAAGCGTTTTGCCGGCATCCCTGACAATCAGCCTGACCTGAGTGGCGCCGGCGTCTATCGCATTTTCCATGAGCTCTTTAACCACAGAGGCAGGGCGCTGTACGACCTCGCCCGCAGCGATCTGGTTCGCTACATTTTCAGGTAAAAGTTGAATGACATCTGCCATAGATCAGCCAGTGAAAGTCTTGATGAACAGGCAAAGATACGGGATGATTTCAGTGAATCAGCCCTATGTACAGGCTATTTGCAGCACTAATCTTTATATTTATTATGGATTGCGTAAAAAAAGAGGAAAAGAGCCATATTCTTCTGCCCTCTTTTATACTTTTGCGGCTCAATTGCATCAAACAATTCAACACAGAAAATGGAAAATATTCAGAATACGCGTGGTAAGGGCTACTGCATCCTGTATATTATCATGGGATTGTTCTTCCTGATCTCCCTCATACTCATGCTTTACAATCGCAGCGGCGATCTGGAGTTCCCTAAGCTTTGAGCCAGATAAAGCATATTCTGTTCGATAACGACGGGACAGTCGTTGACTCCGAAGTCATTGCCCAGCGAACCATGATCCGTCTGATGGCGGAACATGACTTTGTTATGAGTGAGCAGGAGTACAGCCATCGGTTCCCCGGACTGTTAGGCAGAGATATACTCCGGATTCTCAAAGATGATCACGGCTTCGACGCTCCGGCTGATTTTATGCAACGGATGCACGGTGAGTACTCGATAAGTTTCACCAACAAGTTAAAGGTGATTCCCGGCATGTGGGGGCTTTTCAGAAATCTGAAGGTGCCCAAGAGTATAGTCTCCAACGGCAGTGTCAGACACGTTGAATTCTGCCTCCGCAAGGTCCGTTTGTTGTCGTCCCTTGACGGTCATATATTTTCTGCTGAACAGGTACGCAACCCCAAGCCGCATCCTGACGTGTATATACATGCACTGGAGCAACTTGGTTTAAAGCCTCATGAAGCTCTGGCGGTTGAGGACAGTCCGACGGGCGTCAAGGCGGCTAAAGGTGCCGGGTTGTTTACAGTAGGCTTTTTAGGGGCCGCTCATGTCCACGACGGGCATGGTCGGAAATTAAAGACAGCCGGCGCTGATATTATTGTGGCTGATTCCAGAGAGTTGGCCCGGTTTTTGAAAGAAAAAGATGCAGTCTGACAAAGATTGTCCTTGAATTGAAACATTGTGAGCGCAAGCTCTGTTAATAAAGAAGTTTTCATTTGGTTTTTTGGGGTTTATTGGTCGCCAGGACGTGTAATTACGCTTCTGGCGGCTTTTTTTTCGGCAAAATGGGCGACTGCAAATGACAGAACTGCCGCTGCGAGTGCCCAAACCCAAAGTGGTGCGTCAAAAAAACGGGCGCCAACAGCCCTCGTTCCCCGATAAACCAGCGGGTGAAGCAGATACAGCCCATAAGAAATATCGCCCAGCCATCCCAGTATTCTGCCAGTCACACCCGGCAATTTTCCAACGCCAAATATCCACCCGGTCACTGCCGCAAAAGTGCAAATGGAAAACAGGATCATACTCGGTCCGCCCACGAGCGCCAGGGGATCACCCCCTGTGGGTACGAGAATGAATATTGACAGTGCAGCCAGCAGCACCAATTTCCAGTATATATCGGGTAGCAGCTTCAGGTATTTGTAAAACACCGAAAGACCCACTCCGCCAACAAAAAACCATGCGTGTCCGAGGGGTTGTACATAGCAGGGCCACCATTCTGTCTGTGAAGTGCCCGCAACCGAAAATGGCGGAAGAAATGCGCGGGCAAGGCCAACGGCAACCGCAGCAGTCCAGAGCAGAAACCAGAGCCATTTTCTATGTTCTCCCGTCCACAGAATGAATGGGAAAAAACAGTAAAAGACCAGTTCGCACCCGATTGACCAGGCGCCGGTAGCTATATCCGCCGATGCATCAACAAATCCAAAAAGTCCGGTCAGATTCAAAAAGATTTCCTGCCAGCCTCTGGGATGATCGTCAATTATGAGCGTTGCGACGGTAGCTATCCACAACATCGGGAAAATACGTCGTATTCTCCTTGCTGCGAACGATTTCCATGCGTACGGCAGCGTGCCTGCGTACCTGTGCGCGAGCGCCATGCCACTGATTATGAAAAATGACGATACGGCATATACTCCGAGTTTGCCTTGCAGGCTGTCGGCATTCCATGTGCCAGTTGTCCATTTATCGTAGTGGAATACCATGACCGCCAACGCCATCAGGCCGCGGAGATAGTCGAGCTGGATCAGTCGGTCACGTTCCACTGACGAAGCGTTTCGAGCAGGTGTTCAGGACTCTGGAAGTGAATTCCGTGTATTCCGTGATCCTCAGCCGCCCTGACGTTGTGCAGGTTATCGTCAATGAAAACCGCGTGTTGCGGTGTAACTCCGTATCTGTCCAGAAGCAGTTGATAAATATCGGGGAAGGGTTTTCGGGTACCTTCATCGCCCGACACAACAATACCTTCGAACCAGTGCAGGAAATCATACAGGCCCAGCGCTACCGGGAAAGTTTCGCCACTCCAGTTGGTGAGAGCCAGCAGTCTGTGCTTTTTCTGGTCACGGAGGCTGCGGAGAATATCAACCGTATCGTGAATCGGCCCTCCGAGCATATCCTCCCATCGGTCGTAATAGGTACGTATTTCCGTCTCCCAGTCAGGAAACTCCCTGACCAGCAGTTCGGTTGCCACCGCGAGCGGCCGACCGGCATCCTGTTCGATGTTCCAGTCGTGCGTACAGATATTCTGGAAAAAATAGTTCCTCCTGTCGTCGTCAGGGATGACATCCCTGAAAACATATTCGGGGTTCCAGTCAATGAGCACGCCGCCCAGGTCGAAAATAATAGTGTTGATCTGTTTCATAATATTTTTCCTGTTTCCCTGAGAACACGCTGCATTTCGCTGTACTGATTTTCGAGCAGCCGTTTCAGGTCGTACCGTTCAAATTTAAGGTTGAAGTGATATTTGTGGTTTTCGTGATGGTCCGTATTGGTCGGGATAAATCCGAGGAAAGCGGAATTCCAGCGTATTCGGCGCTTACCGGCCTTGTCGTACAGTTCATCCCAGGGTATTTCGAGGTATTCGGCCTTGGGGTAGTACAGGTAAATACCCTTGAGATTGCGGATTATGTCAATGGCAATTCTGCGTTCGGGTTCGAGATTCTCATCGGCAAACTCACTGATTTCCCTGTGATACAGCCTCACCTGATCGGAATACCTCCTGTCGGCGATTCGCTCTCTGGCCTCGGCAAGATCGTAAAGGGCGGGTTGCGTATCGTGCAAGGCCCTGAGAACAGCGACCGCATCGAAACCGGAGGGACTTACATTATAATCACTTCCGTTTTCCGATATATCTATCCAGCTGAATTTAACCTCTTCTGTCAGTTCGCGCCACACGAAGTCCAGATAACGGGTTTCCGGATGCAGTTTGTAGTTACTGACAGCCTCATACAAAAGCAATTCAACATCGGTTCGGCGTCTGTCGTCAGCCCTTTTAATCTTTTCGTATTCGGGTAAAATTCTCTTGTGAAAAAGATTTATCGCAATTTGCGCTCTGATATCCTCTTCAGATACAGGCACTCCTGACATCTGCATGGTATCAAGAATATACTTCAGCGCACCGTGGGCATCAAAGCCGAGTGCGATACTGTCGGGGTTGGCGGCGAGGATATGCGGGTTGTGGGCAAGCCAGGTCAGCAAGCCATCGCCCGTGAGTTCCCGGAGCGCTTCTTCCAGAAAAACCATCCCTCTTTCGGGGCGCGCCTTTTGTGCAATGACACGTC
>JBEGNB010000446.1:0-6415 GCA_041182785.1 Bacteroidota bacterium | reverse complement strand
ACTCCAAACACCTGCACATCATCCTGGCTTTCCCGAATACATGGTATGCCGATATAACGCCGCGCGGCCAGATGACCAATATGCCGGATATTCAGCGCGAAGTCAGAAATATGATGGGCCTCCCGCCACTCGAAGAGGAAACACCTGCCACCGATGCCGGCAACTTCGAGTTCGGTGCCAATGATGTATTCTCCCTGAGCTGGAAAAACGTATTGCAGGCTTACTCCTGTACCGAATGCGGCCGCTGCACCGACGCCTGTCCGGCCAATCAGACCGGCAAAAAACTGTCGCCCAGAAAAATCATGATGGACGTGCGCGATCGCGCCGAAGAAATCGGACTCGCCATCGAAAAAGGTAAACAGACCCGCGAAAGCTACAACGACGGAAAATCGCTCTTCGACCGGATTACTCCCGAAGAAATTCACGCCTGCACAACCTGCAACGCCTGTGTGGAAGCCTGCCCGGTACTCATCAATCCGCTTGATATCATCCTGCAGATGCGCCGCCACGAAATCCTGACCCAGTCCGCAGGCCCCGCGGAATGGCTGCCCATGTTC
This sequence comes from Bacteroidota bacterium, assembly GCA_041182785.1. Lineage (GTDB taxonomy): Bacteria > Bacteroidota > Bacteroidia > Chitinophagales > Saprospiraceae > M3007. The sequence goes on along the minus strand of JBEGNB010000446.1, from coordinate 5,858 downwards.
AACGCCATCGAAAATGCAGGTGCTGCATGGGCTATGAGCGAACCAAGAGACGCATGGAAAGACTGATCTGAACTTTTGACCCGGATGTATAAATATCTTCTTCTCGCCCTGCCCCTCACTACGCTCCTCTCCTGCGGGGGAAGCGATTCCAATCAGGTTAACAGCGCCTGGCGCCCGGAACAACCGGCCGCTCCGGCAGACGCTCTGTTTCAGAAACTGGGCAGCTCCGAATCGGGTGTAGCCTTCAAAAACGAGATACGCGAAACCCACGAACTCAATATCGTGGCCAACGCCTATCTGTATAATGGCGGCGGTGTAGGTGTAATTGACGTAAATAACGACGGACTGCAGGATCTGTACTTCACCGCTACCATGGGGCCCTGCAAACTGTACCTCAACAAGGGCGGACTGAAGTTCGAGGATATCAGTCAGCAGGCTGGTGTGGAAGCCGTCGCGGGACTCAAAACCGGCGTGACCGTGGTGGATATCAACGCTGACGGTCTGCAGGATCTTTACGTATGCAGAACTACACTGAAACCCGATGACAATAGCAAGAATCTGTTGTTCATCAATAACGGCAATAATACTTTTACTGAAAGTGCTGCCAGTTACGGACTGGCCGACAACTCTCCCTCCAATCTGGCCAATTTCTTCGATTGTGATAACGACGGTGATCTGGACTGTTTCCTCATCAATCACTCGGTGGATTACTCCAATGTGAGCTCTGTACGCGCAAAAGACGACGGAAAGGGCAATATCCAGCGTATCACCGAACCAGTAATGCCTTTCGAGTCGAGCAGGCTGTATCTCAATAACGGAAACGGCACATTCTCCGATGTAACGAAGCAAAACGGACTGTACAGCCGCGCCTTTTCGCTCAGCGTAACAGCCATGGATCTCAATGGCGATGGTCTCAAGGATATTGTGGTCGGCAACGATTATATAGATCCCGATTTTGTTTACCTGAACAATCCGTCAAAACCGGGTACGTTCTCCGAGCGCGTAACCAACACCTTCCGGCACTTCTCCAACCACACCATGGGAGTTGATTTCGGCGACATAAATAACGACGGGCTGAACGATATCATGGCGCTCGACATGCTGGCCGAACCCGCCATGCGTCGGCAAGAGCTCATGAACACCATGACCCTCGACCGCCAGACTACCCTGATAAAATACGGTTACGGGAAACAGCAAATGCGCAATGTGCTGCAACTGAACAATGGTAACGGCACTTTCAGCGAAATTGGCTGTCTGGCCGGCGTTTTTCAGACCGACTGGAGCTGGGCTCCGCTTATTCAGGACTACGATAACGACGGCTGGCGCGATATTTTTGTGGCAAACGGCTACCGCCGCGATATGAGTAATCTCGATTATATCAATTTCGTAGTGGACTCTGTCTCGAAAATGGGAGGTTTCAACCAGAAAAACATCCCCGATGTGGAGAAATTTCTGGACCTGATACCCAGCACACCCATCCAGAACTACTGCTACCGCAACCGCGGCGATCTCACTTTCGAGAATGCAAGTACAGCCTGGGGCTTTACCGATCTGAATTATTCCAACGGATCTGCCTACGCTGATCTTGATAACGATGGCGACCTTGATATGATCGTCAATGCCCTGAACAGCGAGGCACTGATATACAGAAACCGGGCTGTTGAACAGAACAAAGGGGCCTGGTTGCAGATCAGGCTGCAGGGGGCCGCTCCCAATACTTTTGCCGTGGGTGCTCGCGTACACGTGAAAGTGGGCAACAATGAATATGTGGACGAGCTCACACCTACCCGCGGCTTCTTCTCTTCCGTAGAACCCCTGCTTCACTACGGACTCGGCACAGCACGCCAGGCCGATCTGGTAGAAGTAGAATTCCCGGGCGGGAAACTTGTCCGGCTCCAGAATGTGCCGGCCAACCAGCGCCTTGCGGTGAAAATCAGTGATGCCCGTCCCGGAAAAATCAGCCTGCCGGCAACAGGAGGCACCGTATTCCGCACCGGCACTGCACCAGCCTTCACGCATCGAGAAGATGATATTCAGGACTTTACCCGGGAAAGGCTGCTACCCTGGAAAATGTCGTGCCCCGGCCCGAAAATCGCGGTGGGAGATGTAAACGGCGACGGACAGGACGACTGTTTCATAGGAAATGCAGCAGGTGCCCCGGGAGCTGTGTTTATTCAGCGCGGTGGAGCTTTTCAGTCTGCCTCGGGCACTGTACTGGACGCCGACAGGGCGTCTGAAGACACCGGAGTTGTATTCTTTGATGCCGACGGCGACAAAGACATGGATCTGGCTGTTGCTTCGGGCGGAAATACCGATCCCGCCAACGCTGCCAGTTACGCTCCCCGCATTTATATCAACGACGGGAAGGGCAATTTCACCAAAAAAAGCAGCGGTATGCCGGTCTCCTTCGGTTCTCTGTCTGTTGTCACAGCGTTTGATTACGATGGCGATGGCGATGAGGATCTGTTCTGGGGCGGATGGGGTGTGCCCGGGAAATACCCTGCGTCGGTACCCGGTATGGTATGGCAAAACGATAAGGGCAATTTCACAGACATGACCGACAGAGTAGCTCCGGGGCTCAAGGGACTGGGTATGGTACGCGACATGACCTGGGCCGATTTCAACGGAGACGGAAAGAAAGAGTTGCTTACAGCCGGTGAATGGACAGGTATTCGCCTGTTTGCGGTTAATAATGGCAAAATAGAGGATATATCGGCCAGTTACGGCCTTTCAGGCACAGAGGGCATCTGGCGGAGTCTGGAGCCTGCCGATCTGGATGGCGACGGTGACATGGATTTTGTAGCGGGCAATATCGGTTTGAATACCCGTTATACTGCCTCACCGGAGGCTCCGCTGCGCATGTATGCCAAAGATTTCGACGGAAATGGCAGTATGGATCCGATTATGACACAGATGGAGGGCACCCATGAATATCCTGTTGCATTGAGAGAGGTACTCATCAAGCAATTACCGGGTCTGCGCAAAAAATTTGTGCGCACCATCAACTATGCCAAAGCCGGCATCAGCGATGTACTGGATGAAGACCAGATTAAATCGGCCACACAGTTCAGGTGTAACCATCTGGCATCGGCCGTATTTATCAACGAGAGTGGTAAATTTGTGATGAAAAAACTGCCCAACGAGGCGCAGATTTCACCAGTGATGGGAATACAGTGCTTTGACTGGCAGAATGACGGCGATATGGATATTCTGATAGTTGGTAACGATTACGGGCAGCAGACAGAAAGCGGACCACTCGATGCGGGCAATGGCCTTCTGCTGGAAAATAGAGGAAAAGGAGAGTTCAGGGCCATCGCACCCCGCCGCTCGGGCTTCTGGGCTTCCGGCGAGGCGCGTGATGTAAAAATACTGAAAGGCGGTAGCGCACCGCTGTTTCTGGTAGCAAACAATAACGGCGCCGCACAGGCGTACTACCTCATCAAATAACAATGGTAGCAATCATCATGGGTTCCGGCTCCGATATGCCGGTAATGCAGAAAGCGGCTGATGTACTCAATGAACTGCAGGTGCCGTTCGAGATGACCATCGTTTCGGCGCACCGCACCCCTGTGCGCATGTTCGAGTTTGCGCGCGATGCACACGGGCGTGGCATCCGGGTAATCATTGCAGGGGCGGGAGGGGCAGCCCACCTGCCGGGCATGGTAGCAGCTATCTCTCCGCTCCCAGTAATAGGGGTGCCTGTCAAATCATCCAACTCGATTGATGGCTGGGACAGCATATTGTCTATACTGCAAATGCCGGAAGGAGTACCCGTGGCTACCGTAGCACTGAATGCAGCAAAAAATGCCGGCATACTGGCAGCCCAGATGCTGGCAACAAGCGATACGGAACTGCTCGAAAGAGTGGCGGCATTTAAAAAATCACTGGAAGAAAAGGTGATGGAGCAGGTAAAGGCTCTGAAGTAACTTTGATTATTGAAAACTGTTTTTCTAGTGCATAATTTTTCGAAAGTATAGACAAATATTTCATTGAAAGATAATTGTCTCTCCGTAATAGAATTGTAATTACAAGTTAGAACCGTTTTCAAAGATTTTTGAACGAATATTCATGTAGCGCTGGTTTGATACATGGCAATTTTGCCCACTCCTTGACGTGTCACGGACGCATCAAGGCTAATCTCTTATTGTTACACGTTCAACAAAATTCTCATGAAGCGTAATCTTCCAAAGAGGGAAACTCGGTTCGTTCGGCCGGCGTTCCTTCTGATGCTACTTTTTTCAACTTTAATCTCCAGCGTTACTGTTGCACAGAAAAATAATTTTGAAACCGGATCATTATCACCGGACATTAATCCGGGCAGAGCATTTGCCGAGAATCTGGGGCAGATTCTGGATCAGAATGGAAATCCGAACAGTAGCGTGCTGTTTTTATATAACGGAGCCGGCATGAACGTGCAGTTGCGTCGCGACGGGTTCAGTTATGATACATGGGTTCCGGTTTTCGAGGAACATGCTGCTGCTACGCGCAACTCGGGCAGTTCAGTTGCCGACTCAATATTCAGCCGTAAAACGGTAAAAGAGTTCAAACTTCATCGCATAGATATCAACCTGCCCGGTATCAATCCAAATGTGCAGACAGAGGGGGTAGATCCACAGGACATTTCCTGCAATTTTGTCAATTCGGAAAGAGGTTCAGGTGTGACCGTGCGCCATTTCAGGAAGGTGATTTACCGCAACGCCTATCCGAATATAGATATAGAATTCACGATCAAAGATTCCGGGGATATCCCGGTGGAATACAACTTTATCATCAGGCCTGGCGGTGATGCCAAACAGATTTTGCTTGAGTACAGGGGAGCTGATCGTGTCGAGCTTCAGGATGGTAAAATAGTCATGGCGGTAGCTCACGGCAAGGTGGAAGAAAACATACCTATGTCGTGGCTGGATGACCAGGCTGAAGAGGTAATGATTCGTTATGCCTCTTTGGGCGATAACACGTTTGGCTTCAGCATACCATCCTATGACAAATCACGGACTCTTACGATTGATCCGACGCCACGTCTGATATGGGGTACGTTTATTCAGGAGCCTGTAAATACGTTCATGGATGTGTATTCACCCAACTTTTCGGGTATGGATCAGGAGGGCAATCTGTATCTGGTTGCGACAACCAAGTACCCGGGATTTGCCACGTCCGGTGCATTTCAGTCGGTGGTGAACGGGGAAACGGATATCGTACTTTTCAAGCTGGACAAGAAGGGCAAAATGAAAGTTGCTACCTATTTTGGCGGTAACAAGTCAGAGTGGAGACCAACTATCCATGTTGATGCACTCGGGGTGTACGTAGCATCCTACACTAATTCGAACAATATGGCAACCATGGGTGCCGCGCGCAGGGATATAGACTTTTTGATTGCCAGATTTGACTTCAACCTGCAGCGGGTCTGGTCGCAATATGTGGGTGGCACCGGAAACGAGGGTAATTCCCAGATAAACAACCCATATGACCGACCTATCGTTATTACTACAGACCCTTCCGGAAATATCATCTTTGCAGGCGTTTCAAAAGTCAATAATTTCCCTTTTGCCGGAAGTGTGATCAACAATACCACTACGGTCTGGAAAGTGGTGGGAGCCAAGTTTGATATTAGCGGCAATGCGGTGTGGAGTGGCACACTGATAGAGTCAGCGGTAAATACATCCAATTTTATAGATTTCTGGCCAGACGCACTGACGACTGACAGTCAGAATAATATATATCTGCTTTGTGGAAAGGGCGGAGACAACGCCCCGTTTGCAGGCGTATCAACGCCGGGAGTACTTCAAACACAGGTATCAGATGGTACTGGTGCATTCATGGTGAAATTCAACACTTCAGGAATAAAGCAGTGGGGTACC